>NZ_JBHVFE010000628.1:0-4184 GCF_042801945.1 Kitasatospora sp. NPDC057542 | reverse complement strand
GGGACGGACACAGGTCCGTCCCGGGCCCGTACGCCACAGGTCCACCACGACGCGGCCGGCGGAGTCATCCCCGTCGGTCTCGGTGTTTTGACCTGGCCAAGAGCCCTGACCCGTGCGCCGACACCGTTTCGGCCGACACCGTGCGGGACTGCCGAACGGTGCCTGGCTGAGACCACGTAACCCGTCCCGTTGCCTACGGCCAACCCCGACGAACCGGTCCGTCCGCGACAACCTTCGGCTTCGCCGCGGCGGCCCGCTTCGCGGCGGCAAGCCGGTACCAACCCCGGTGCCGGACGGCAGACCGGGAGCGGGGACGAGGCCGAGCGGGCCCCGCCCCGCCGGCGGGCGTCGGCGACGAGGGCGGTGTGGATCCGGCCGTCGTCCAGCCGTATCAGGGCTGCCGGCGAGCGCGTTCGGTGATGTTGCGGGCCATGCCTGCGAACACCGCGGTGTGGAACGGCGCGACAGCGCGCCAGTACGCGTGTCCGGCCAGGCCGTGGGGGTGGAACAGTGCCCGCTGCCGGTATTGCGTCCCGTGATCGCCGTCCGGTGTGACGGAGAGTTCGAGCCAGGCCAGCCCGGGCAGGCGCATCTCGGCCCGCAGGCGGAGCAGTCGGCCGGGTTCGATCTCCTCGACGCGCCAGAAGTCGAGGGAGTCCCCGACCCGTAGGCGGGTAGGGTCGCGGCGGCCCCGGCGCAGTCCGACGCCGCCCACCAGGCGGTCGAGCCAGCCGCGCAGGGTCCAGGCGAGTGGAAAGGAGTACCAGCCGTTGTCGCCGCCGATGCTTTCGATCACCCTCCAGACGGCGGCGGGTGACGCGGTCACGGTGCGTTCCCGGACATCCTGGTAGAGGCTGCCGCCGGCCCAGTCGGGATCGGTGGGCAGCGGGTCGCTCGGGGCGCCGGGCGATGAGGCGGAGGACCAGCGGGTGGCGACGTCGGCGTCCTTGATCCGGCGCAGGGCGAGCGTGACGGCCTGGTCGAAGCCGGTCAGGCCGGTCGGCGGGTCGGGCACCCATCGGGCGATGTCGTGCTCGCCGCAGACGACTTCGTGGCGCAGGGACTCGACGAGGGGGCGGGCGATGGAGCCGGGGACCGGAGTCACCAGGCCGACCCAGAGGCTGGAGAGCCGGGGAGTGAGGACCGGCACGGGGAGGATGAGGCGGCGGCGAAGTCCGGCGATGCGGGCGTAGCGCTGCATCATCTGTTCGTAGGTGAGGACGTCGGGGCCGCCGATGTCGAAGGTGCGGTTCAGCCCGGGCGGCAGGTGGGCGGCGCCGACCAGGTAGCGCAGGACGTCCCGGACGGCGATCGGCTGGATCCGGGTGGACACCCAGCGCGGAGTGACCATCGCGGGCAGGCGTTCGGTGAGGTGGCGCAGCATCTCGAAGGAGGCGCTGCCGGAGCCGATGATCACGGCGGCGCGCAGTTCGGCCGTGGGGACACCGCCGGCGCGGAGCATGCGGCCGACCTCGGCGCGGGAGCGCAGGTGGGGGGAGAGGTCCGCTTCGGGTACCCCGGCGGGGACGAGGCCGCCGAGGTAGACGATCCGGGTCACGCCGGCGGCTGCCGCGGCGGCCGCGAAAGCGCGGGCGGCCTCGCGGTCGGTTGCCTCGAACGAGGGCCCGGTGCCGAGCGAGTGGACGAGGTAGTAGGCGACATCGATTTCGTCGAAGGCCCCGGCGAGGGTGGCGGGGCGGGTGACGTCTCCGGTGGCGGTGTCCACCCGGGCCCGCCAGGGGTGGTCGCGCAGTCGCCCGGGATCCCGTACCAGACACCGCACGGTGTGCCCGCGGGCGAGCAATTCGGGGACGAGTCGGCCGCCGATGTAGCCGGTCGCACCGGTCACCAGGCAGCGCAGTGGGCCGGGCTGCAACGGATCCATGTCGACTTCTCCTCCGAAAGCCGCGCGTGCGGGCCTCCGCCGGTGCGGAAACGACGTAACCAGCATCGCGCATGCCCTTCGGAGCCGGCGTGATGGACGCGAACACGGAAAGCGGTGCCACGACGGGGCGGCCGGGGCCGCGCGGGGACCAGGTCCTCGATCCGGGCGGCGCCGGCCGGGACGGAGGCGGGCAGCCCGGTGGTGGCGCTCGGGCAGCGGCAGGGTGCGCGGCAGGTCGGTGAGCGAGCCGCCCGCGGTGAGGATGTCGGCGGATCCTGACGGTCGGTAGGCAACTGCTGCACGTGGCGCTTCTGGTCTCCCGCTTCCCGGTAGGCTGTTGTTGCCACTTGGTGCGGATCACACCTGATCGGATGGCTAGTGTGACGAAGGCCCGGACCCCGGCTCGTTGGGCTCCTCAGTCCCCGCGGCTGCTTCCGACCATGCGGTCCGCTGCGATGCCTCAGCACGATCTTGAGGACGACGCGATGATCAAGGGGGTCGAGTACTCGACGGTGGACTTCGCCGGGCGATCTGCTGAGGCGGTCGAGATCGAGCATTGCCGGTTCACCGGCACACGGTTCACCGGCACGGATCTTCGCCGGTGTGTCCTGTCGGACGTCGAGTTCGAGACCACCGACTTCGCGAGCGTCCGTACTCAGGATGTCTCGCTCTTGAGGAGCACGGCCAGGTCCAGCAGGTTCACCGGGATGTCCTGGAGCAACGGCTTCTTCCGGGACGTTACCTTCGACAACTGCCGCAGCGACTCGGCGCTGTTCCGGTACTCGAAGTTCAGGAGGGTGCTCTTCACGGGCTGCAACCTGCGACAGGCCGACTTCCAGCGGGCCGAGCTGCGGGACGTGCGGTTCGAGGACTGCGATCTTGAAGGCGCCCAGTTTGCCCACGCGGACATGCAGAACGTCCGGTTCGAGGGGTGCACGCTGCTGGATGTCGGTGGTGCGGCGAGCCTTGAAGGAGCAACTGTGCAAGGCCCAGGGGCGATGGAGCTCGCCCTCAGCCTTGCACGGGAAGCTGGGATCGTACTCGAGCCCTGATGCTGCAACGGTGTTTGTCGTGACGACGCTTCAGCCCGGCGGGCATCGCACTCTGCAACCTCCTTTTACGCGCCCGGGTCGGTGGACTCGGCCGAGCGGCTGTGTGAACTCGGCGGCCCCGGCGTGCTGGTGGGGTGCCGGACGACGACGGTCTGCTTCCGCACACCGATACCTCGGCCGCTGAGCAGGTTGGGGTTGGCGATCGTGCCGGGGAACCGGGCGAAGTGCTTGCGTTCCGCTCCGCAGCGCCAGCCCCGTGTGGCTTCCAGGCATACCGAGGCCCCGACGCGCGGCGCACTGTACCGCGTGGCCCCCGCGACCGCGATCGCGGGAGAGCCTTCAGCTCCGTAATCCCATTGGATCAGGCTGAATGTCGGGGGATCATGCACCTCATGAAGAGCTCGCTGCGCCGGAAATACCCGCACCATGAGTGGAGCCCCGTCACCGAAGGGGACTCGGGCGCCTTCGTCCACCGCCTCACCGGGCCGCAGTCCGAGCTCTACGCGAAGATCGCCCCGCGTGTCCTGGACAATTCGGCCTTCGATCTGACCGGCGAGGCCGATCGGCTCGACTGGCTGGCCCGGCACGGCATCCCGGTTCCCCGTGTCGTCGAGCGCGGGGGCGACGACACCTCCGTCTGGATCGTCACCGAGGTCGTGCAGGGCGTCTCGGCTGCAGAGGAGTGGCCGGAGCACCAACGGCTCGCCGTCGCGGAGGCGATGGCCCGCGTCGCCCGTGCCCTGCACAGCCTGCCCGTGGCGGAATGCCCCTTCGACCGCTCCCTGTCCGTGGCGATGGACGAGGCCCGCCACAACGTGCGTGTGGGGCTGGTGGACCTCGATGACCTGGACGAGGCGCGCCGAGGCTGGTCCGGCGGACAGCTCCTGGCCGAACTCGACCGCACCCGGCCGGAGACGGAGGACATCGTCGTCTGCCACGGGGACCTCTGCCCGAACAACGTCTTGCTGGATCCCAGGACGTGCGAGGTCACCGGAGTCATCGACGTGGGCCGCCTCGGTCTCGCCGACCGCCACGCCGACCTCGCTCTGGCCACTCGTGAGCTGGAGATCGAGGAGGATCCCTGGTTCGGCCCCGAGTACGCCCAGCGCTTCCTCGCACAGTACGGCGGCCCCGGAGTGGACGAGGACAAGTTGGCCTTCTATCGGTTGCTCGACGAATTCTTCTAGCCCGGCGGGTCGGGCCGGGGCCGTCATCACGGAGGGCGGGGGCACCGCGAACACGGGCTG
>NZ_JBHVFE010000627.1:0-4189 GCF_042801945.1 Kitasatospora sp. NPDC057542 | reverse complement strand
TACCTCTGGGTTATGAGCCCAGCGAGCTACCGAGCTGCTCCACCCCGCGTCGGTGAACACGACTCTACGCGACTCCGGCCGAATGTCCTAACCGGGTTTCCCTCCGGGCCCCGGCAGCGCTCGGCCGAGGGGCCTGGAACGCCGCAGGGCGGCCACCCCGTGCGGGGTGACCGCCCATGCGGTCCGGGCCCGTGGTCGGGCCGGGAGGTGACTCAGCCGGTGTACGGGCCGTAGTCGTAGTCGTCCAGCGGGACCGCCTGGCCGGAGCCGGCGCCGAAGGGCGACAGGTCGTAGTCGTCGTAGCCGACGGCCGAGTACATCGCGGCCTTGGCCTCCTCGGTCGGCTCGACCCGGATGTTGCGGTAGCGGGGCAGACCCGTACCGGCCGGGATGAGCTTACCGAGGATGACGTTCTCCTTGAGGCCCAGCAGCGGGTCCGACTTGGCGTGGATCGCCGCGTCGGTGAGGACCCGGGTCGTCTCCTGGAAGGAGGCGGCCGACAGCCAGGACTCGGTGGCCAGCGAGGCCTTGGTGATACCCATCAGCTGCGGACGGCCGGAGGCGGGGTGACCGCCCTCGGCGACGACGCGGCGGTTCTCCTGCTCGAAGCGACCGCGCTCGACCAGCTCGCCGGGCAGCAGCTCGGCGTCGCCCGACTCGATGATCGTCACGCGGCGGAGCATCTGCCGGATGATGATCTCGATGTGCTTGTCGTGGATCGACACACCCTGCGAGTTGTAGACCTTCTGGACCTCGGCGACCAGGTGGACCTGGACGGCACGCTGGCCCATGATGCGCAGGACGTCGTGCGGGTTGGTGGCACCCATGGTCAGCTTCTGGCCGACCTCGACCGCCTCGCCCTCGCTGACCAGCAGCTTCACGCGCTTCGAGACCGGGTAGGCGATCTCGTCGCTGCCGTCGTCCGGCGTGACGACCAGCTTGCGGGTCTTCTCGGTGTCCTCGATCCGGACCCGGCCGGCGGCCTCCGAGATCGGGGCCACACCCTTGGGGGTACGGGCCTCGAAGAGCTCGACGACACGCGGCAGACCCTGGGTGATGTCGTCACCGGCCACACCACCGGTGTGGAAGGTACGCATGGTCAGCTGGGTACCGGGCTCACCGATGGACTGGGCGGCGATGATGCCGACCGCCTCACCGATGTCGACCAGCTTGCCGGTGGCCAGCGAGCGCCCGTAGCACATGGCGCAGGTGCCGACGGCCGACTCACAGGTCAGGATCGAGCGGGTCTTGACCTCGCCGATGCCGTGGCGGATCAGTTCGTCGATCAGGACGTCACCGAGGTCGGTGTTGGCGGTGGCCAGCAGCTTGCCGTCGACGGTGATGTCCTCGGCGAGCATGCGGGCGTACACGCTGGTCTCGACGTCGTCGGCCTTGCGCAGCACGCCGTCCGCGCCCACGGAACCGATCGCCAGCTTCAGGCCGCGCTCGGTGCCGCAGTCCTCCTCGCGAATGATGACGTCCTGGGAGACGTCGACCAGACGACGGGTGAGGTAACCGGAGTCGGCGGTACGGAGGGCGGTGTCGGCCAGACCCTTACGGGCACCGTGGGTGGAGATGAAGTACTCCAGCACGGTGAGACCCTCACGGAACGACGCCTTGATGGGTCGCGGGATGGTCTCGTTCTTGGCGTTCGACACCAGACCACGCATACCGGCGATCTGGCGCATCTGCATCATGTTTCCACGAGCACCCGAGTCGACCATCATGAAGATGGGGTTCGTCTTCGGGAAGTTCGCGGCCATGGCGTCCGCGACCTCGTTGGTCGCCTGGGTCCAGATGCCGACGAGCTCCTGCTTGCGCTCGTCGTTGGTGATCAGACCGCGCTCGTACTGCTTCTGGACCTTCTCCGCCTTCGCCTCGAAGCCCTCCAGGATCTGGGGCTTGCTCGGCGGGACGATGACGTCCGAGATCGAGACGGTGACACCCGAGCGGGTCGACCAGTGGAAGCCGGCCGCCTTCAGGTTGTCCAGGGTCGCCGCGACGACGACCTTGGGGTAGCGCTCCGCCAGGTCGTTGACGATCGCGGAGAGCTGCTTCTTGCCCACCTCGTAGTCGACGAACGGGTAGTCCTCGGGCAGCAGCTCGTTGAAGAGCGCGCGGCCCAGGGTGGTGGTCAGGCGGAAGGGCTCGCCCTCGTACCAGGTCGACTGGCCGTCCTCGTCCACCGGGGCGGTCCAGCCGCGCGGCGGGACGGTGCCGGCCGGCAGGCGCAGCTCGATCGGGGCCTGGACGTCCAGGTCGCGGGCGTCGAAGGCCATGATCGCCTCGGCGGTCGACGAGAAGGTGCGGCCGGCGCCCTTCACGTTGTCGCGGTCCGAGGTCAGGAAGAACAGACCGAGCACCATGTCCTGGGTCGGCATGGTGACGGGGCGACCGTCGGCCGGCTTCAGGATGTTGTTCGAGGACAGCATCAGGATGCGGGCCTCGGCCTGCGCCTCCGCGGAGAGCGGCAGGTGGACGGCCATCTGGTCACCGTCGAAGTCCGCGTTGAACGCGGTGCAGACGAGCGGGTGGATCTGGATGGCCTTGCCCTCGACCAGCTGCGGCTCGAAGGCCTGGATGCCGAGGCGGTGCAGGGTGGGCGCACGGTTCAGCAGGACCGGGTGCTCGGCGATGACCTCTTCGAGCACGTCCCACACGACCGGGCGGGCACGCTCGACCATGCGCTTGGCCGACTTGATGTTCTGCGCGTGGTTCAGGTCGACCAGGCGCTTCATCACGAACGGCTTGAAGAGCTCCAGCGCCATGGCCTTCGGCAGACCGCACTGGTGCAGCTTGAGCTGCGGGCCGACGACGATGACCGAACGGGCCGAGTAGTCGACTCGCTTGCCGAGCAGGTTCTGACGGAAACGACCCTGCTTGCCCTTCAGCATGTCGCTGAGGGACTTCAGCGGGCGGTTGCCCGGACCGGTGACCGGACGGCCGCGGCGGCCGTTGTCGAACAGCGCGTCGACGGCCTCCTGGAGCATGCGCTTCTCGTTGTTCACGATGATCTCGGGGGCACCGAGGTCGAGCAGGCGCTTCAGGCGGTTGTTGCGGTTGATCACGCGGCGGTACAGGTCGTTCAGGTCGGAGGTCGCGAAGCGGCCACCGTCCAGCTGCACCATCGGACGCAGGTCCGGCGGGATGACCGGGACGCAGTCCAGCACCATGCCGTTGGGCTTGTTGGTGGTCTGCAGGAACGCGGAGACGACCTTGAGGCGCTTCAGCGCACGGGTCTTCTTCTGGCCCTTGCCGGTGCGGATGATCTCGCGCAGGCGCTCGGACTCCTCCGCCAGGTCGAAGGTCTCCAGGCGGTCCTTGAGGGCCGCCGCACCCATCGAGCCGGAGAAGTAGGTGCCGAAGCGGTCGCGCAGCTCGCGGTAGAGCAGCTCGTCGCCCTCAAGGTCCTGGACCTTGAGGTTCTTGAAGCGGGCCCACACCTCGTCGAGGCGGTCGAGCTCGCGCTGCGCGCGGTCGCGCAGCTGCTTCATCTCGCGCTCGGCGCCCTCGCGCACCTTGCGGCGCACGTCGGCCTTGGCGCCCTCGGCCTCCAGCTCGGCCAGGTCGGTCTCGGCCTTCTTGGCGCGGGCTTCGAGGTCGGAGTCGCGGCGGTTCTCGATCTGCTGGCGCTCGACCGAGACGTGCGCCTCCAGGGACGGCAGGTCGCGCTGGCGGCGCTCGTCGTCGACCCAGGTGATCATGTAGGCGGCGAAGTAGATGACCTTCTCGAGGTCCTTCGGCGCCAGGTCGAGCAGGTAGCCCAGACGGGACGGCACGCCCTTGAAGTACCAGATGTGCGTGACCGGGGCGGCCAGCTCGATGTGGCCCATCCGCTCACGGCGCACCTTGGCGCGGGTCACCTCGACGCCGCAGCGCTCGCAGATGATGCCCTTGAAGCGGACGCGCTTGTACTTACCGCAGTAGCACTCCCAGTCCCGGGTGGGGCCGAAGATCTTCTCGCAGAAGAGGCCGTCCTTTTCGGGCTTCAGGGTGCGGTAGTTGATGGTCTCCGGCTTCTTGACCTCGCCGTGCGACCACTGGCGGATGTCGTCGGCGGTGGCCAGGCCGATGCGGAGCTCGTCGAAGAAGTTGACGTCAAGCACTGGTCGTCAAGCCCTCTTTCGTAAGTCGAGAGTCGTTCATGTGGTCTGAGGGGGGCCTGGGGGCGGGCCGGCCGCTGCTGCGG
>NZ_JBHVFE010000626.1:0-4194 GCF_042801945.1 Kitasatospora sp. NPDC057542 | reverse complement strand
GCCCGGGACGGTCACCCGTCCCGGGCGCGCCGCCGTTTCGTCACGGTTCCCGGAGGTCCCTAGAGCTTCGGCGGTGCCGGCGGGGCACCCGCGCCCCGGCCGGCCTTGACGCCGTTCACCATCGCTTGGTGGATCGCCCGTGCGGTGGTCTCGTCGTCCGCCGGCACCGGGCTGCCGTCGACGGTGTACCAGTCCAGCGCGCCGGTGTACTGGACGGTCAGCCGCGCCTCGCCGTCCACCCAGGTGGTGTGCACGGTGAGGTCGCCGGAGATCGGGCCGACCTCGGTGGTGGTGACCCCACCGGGGCCGCTGATGATCGATTGGGTGGTCCAGGTCGCCCACGACGTGCGCGGGTCCGCGGGCGGCCGGGCCTGGCGGTTGCCTTCGTCGTGTTCGGTCATGCGCCTCTCCTCCCTCGCGGGTGCACCGCCGCCGGAGCGGCGACACCCACGGTCGCGGCGACCGCCCGGTCCCACCGGGCGGTCGAGTCGGTACGCCGGACGGTCAGCCGGACTGGCCGGGCTGGTCCGGCATGCGGGCGCCCTCCGCCTGGGAGGTGTCCTGCGCGTGCAGGTTCTGCGTCGAGGGGATGCCCTCCTCGGGGTCCGCGGCGCGGATGTCCTCGTCGTCCTCGGTGCTCACCTTGGACCGGTCGCTCATGTCGGTCATCGCGGGCTCCGTCTCCTCGGCCGGTCCGGGCGCGCCGGGTCGGGGGCGCGGCAGGGCCGGTGGTGTCTCTTCGCCCTTCCAGCCTGCCTCCGCCCCGGCGCCAGGGCCAGCCGGGTGCCCCGGCGAGCGACCGCGGACCTCACCTTGAGGTCACCAGGTGACGGGCAGGGACCGCATGCCGTAGATGAACGAGTCGGTGCGGAACGCCAGCTCGCTGCGGGGGACGGTCAGCCGCAGCCCGGGCAGCCGCCGGAACAGCGTGGCCAGCGCGATCTGGAGCTCGGCGCGGGCCAGCGGCTGGCCGAGGCACTGGTGCACGCCGAAGCCGAAGGCCATGTGCCGCCGGGCGTCCCGGTCCAGGTCCAGTTCGTCGACCGGCGGCCGACCGGCACCGCCGAACATCTCCTCGTCCCGGTTGGCGGTGGAGAGCATCGCGATCACGCCCTCCCCGGCCCGGACGGTCGCGCCGCCCAGCTCCACGTCCTCCAGCGCCACCCGGGGCACCCCGGTGTGGACGATGGTGAGGTGGCGCAGCAGCTCCTCCACCGCGCCGGGCAGCGCGGCCGGGTCGGCCAGCCTGGCGACCTGCTCGGGCCGGTCCAGCAGCAGGGCGGTGGACAGCGAGATCATGTTCGCGGTCGTCTCGTGCCCGGCGATCAGCAGCAGGATGCCGGTGCTGGCGACCTCGCGCACGGTGAGGTCGTCCCGGGCGGCGAGCCGGCTGAGGATGTCGTCCTCCGGCTTCTCCCGCTTGCGGTCCGTCAGCCCCTCCAGGTACGCCAGCAGCTCGTCCTGGGCCTCAAGGAGCCGCTCGATCGTGCTGGAGTTGCTGAGCAGCGTCCGGCTGATGCTCTGGAAGAACTCGCGGTCCTCGTACGGGACGCCGAGCAGCAGGCAGATCACCAGCGAGGGGACGGGCAGCGCGAAGTCGGCGACCAGGTCGGCCTCGGTGCGGCCCACGGTCATCCCGTCCAGCGCCTCGTCCACGATCCGCTGGATGTCCGGGCGCATCGCCTCGACCCGCTTGACCAGGAAGTCCCCGGTGACCATCCGGCGCAGCCGGGCGTGCTCGGGGTCGTCGAGCCGCAGGAAGCTCGGGTTCTCGGTGATCCGTTCCCGGCTGCCGGCGACCAGCAGGGGGAAGGACGGGTGGCGTACGTCCGCGCTGAACCGGCGGTCGGACAGGACGGTGCGGACCTCGGCGTAGCCGGTGGCCAGCCAGCAGGACTCGCCCCCGGGCAGGTCGGCGCGGGTCAGCCGGGCGGTGGCGGCGGCCTCGGTGTACGCGGGCGGCGGGCCGAACGGGCAGCCGGCGGAGTGCGGGGACGGCAGCGGGACGGCGGGGACGGTGGGTGTGCTCGTCAAGGCGGGGTCTCCTTGTGTCGCGAGGTTCTCCGGTGGGGGGTCGTGTGGTGACTGGACGTCCGTCAGGGTCTGTCGCGGTGGCCGGGGCCGACGGCGGTCAGCCGTCGACCGGGGCGGTCCGCCTCCCGGCGGGTTCGGCCTCGGCCACGGTCGACCCGGCCGCTGCCGAATCGCCCTCGACCACGGTGATCGCGCCGCTCGGGCAGAGCTGGGCGGCCAGTCTGAGATCATCGAACTGGTCGGGCCGGAACGCGGTCTGACGGAGTCTCACCAGGCCGTCGTGGTCGTCCTGGTCGAACACCTCGGGGACGTTCATGACGCACATCCCGGAGCTGCAGCAGCGGTCCCGGTCGATACTCACCCGCATGGTCGGGCACCTCTCGCCAGTGCGCCGCCGGCTGCCCGGCGGCCGCCTCTCGTTGTCATTGCCAACCTAACCGCCGCTACTCCGTTCACGGAGGGTGCCGCGGCGGGATCGCCGAGAATGGCCGATTCGGCTCCCGTCGGAGCTGCCGGGCGGCGAGGCAGGTTTTGAATTGACGTTACCCGGACAAGCGTACGCTCCCACGGCTCCCGGCTCACCACGTCCGGCCGCCCGCCGCCGTGCGGGGGCGGGGGTGGGGGCCCGCCCGGAAACCGCCGAGCAGTAAGATCATTTCGCAACACGACGCGAAGGGGAGTTCATTGGCGCGGGTTGCGGTGGTCGGCGGAGGCATCAGTGGGCTGGGGACGGCGCTCATGCTGGGCCGGCGGGGTCATCCGGTCACATTGTTCGAACAGGACGCGCGGCAGGCCGGAGAGGACCCGGACCGGGACTTCTTCCACTGGGACAGGCCCCGGGTTCCGCAGGCCGTCCAGCCCCACTCGTTCCTCGCACCGGTGCGCACCGTGCTGCGGGCCGAGGCGCCCGATGTCCACGCGGACCTGCTGGCCCGCGGCGCCCTGGAGTACCACGACTTCGACTGGTTCGGTGAGCATCCGCCGCACCGGGCCGGGGATGAGGACCTGGTGACCCTGCGCACCCGGCGCATCGTGCTGGAGGCCGCCCTGACCGCGGCCGTGCGGCGCGAGCCCACCGTCGAGGTGCGGCGAGGCTCCCGGGTGCGGGCCCTCACCTTCGACGAGGGCCACCCCGCCCGGGTCACCGGCGTGCAGGTGGGCGCGGACACGTACCGGGCGGACCTCGTCGTCGACGCCTCCGGCCGTCGCTCTCCGGTTCCCGCCTGGTTGGTCGCGGCCGGCTGCCGCCCGCCCGTGGTCGACAGCCACCGCACCGGGATCGCCTACCTGTGTCGCTGGTACCGCCTGCGTGCCGACGGCCCGCGCGACCCCGGGCGGGTGAAGCCCGGCTCGACCGCACCGTTCGCGCTCGCCGGCGTGTTCCCGTCCGACAACGACACCTTCGCGGTGAGCGTGATGCTCTCCGCGGATGATCCGACCCGCGGCGCGCTCACCGACCCCGCCGTGTTCGAGGCCGTCGCCCGGAGCTTCCCCGCCACCGCCGCCTGGCTCGACCTGGACCCCGAGCCGCAGTCGGCCGTCCTGGCCATGGGCGGCCTGGACAACCGCTGGACCGCCCTCGCCGACGACGCCGGACCCGTCGTCACCGGCCTGATCAACGCCGGGGACAGCCTCGTCCACACCAACCCCACCCTGGGCCACGGCGCGGCCCTCGGCCTGCGCGCCGCCCAGTACATCGCCACCCGTGTCGAACGGATCGCCGCGGACCCCACCGGCTACCACGCCTGGGCGGCGCGCACCCTCCGTCCCTGGTTCGACGCGCAGGTGACGGCCGACCGCGGCAACGAGCAACGCCTCACCGGGACCCAGCCGTCCGCGGACCTGCGGACTGCCGCGCTGGCTGCCTGCGCGTTCGACGACCCCGTCGTCATGCGGGCCAGGGCCCGGGTGCGCCACCTCCTGCAACCGGCGGAGGAGGCCTACGGAACCGACGAAGTGGACCGCCACGTCACCGCCTGGCTGGCCGCCCACCCCGACTTCTCGCCACGGCCCGACGGCCCGACCCGAGACCAGTGGGATGCCCTCATCCCGGCCTGAGTGCCCGCCCCGCCCCGCACCTTCGGCAGCCGGGCCCTCGCCGAGCTGCGACGCGAGGTGACCGTCGCGGATGCGGTCGGCGGTCCCGCCCCCGCTCGGGCC
>NZ_JBHVFE010000625.1:0-4236 GCF_042801945.1 Kitasatospora sp. NPDC057542 | reverse complement strand
GGGCACGTGGGTGCCCGGGGCGGCGGTGCAGGGACGACCGTCGACAGCCGGTTGCCCGGCTGCCCGGCCGACGGGTCAGAGGAAGTAGAGGCGGTTCAGCGGGACTTCCTCGGCCGGGGAGGACTGCAGCGGGGTGCCGTCGAGGGTGACGAGGCCCTGGCGCGGGTCCACGAGGACCTCGCCGAGGCGGGTGTTGCGGACCATGTCGCGCGGGCCGATGCCACGGGTGTCGCGGACGGCGACGCGACGGCGCCGGGTGGTCATGGTGTCGTACGGGCGGGCGTGGGTGCCGGACTCGGCGGCGGCGCGGCTGGTGAAGGCGACGGAGAGGTCGGCCGGGGTGGCACCGTGGGCGCCGAACAGGGGGCCCATGACGAGGGGTTGGCAGGTTTCGGTGGCGGCGTTGGGGTCGCCGGTGACGCCGTAGGCGGGGAAGCCGGCCTTGAGGACCAGCTGGGGCTTGGCACCGAAGGAGGCGGGTTGCCACAGGACGATGTCGGCGAGCTTGCCGACCTCGATCGAGCCGACCTCGTGGGAGAGGCCGTGCGCGATGGCCGGGTTGACGGTGAGCTTGGCGATGTAGCGCAGTACGCGCTCGTTGTCGTCGTCCGGGCCGTCGCCCTCCAGCGGGCCGCGTTCGGCCTTCATCTTGCCGGCCACGGCGAAGGTGCGGCGCACCGTCTCGCCGGCCCGGCCCATGCCCTGGGCGTCGGAGGAGGTGATGCCGATGGCCCCGAGGTCGTGCAGCACGTCCTCGGCGCCCATCGTGCCGGCCCGGATGCGGTCGCGGGCCATCGCGGCGTCGCCGGGCAGATCGGTCTTGAGGCCGTGGACGGAGACGATCATGCCGTAGTGCTCGGCGACCGCGTCCCGGCCGAACGGCAGGGTGGGGTTGGTGGAGGAGCCGATGACGTTCGGCACGCCCGCCATCTTCAGCACGTTGGGGACGTGTCCGCCGCCGCAGCCCTCGATGTGGAAGGCGTGGATGGTGCGGCCGTCGAGGACGCGCAGGGTGTCCTCGACGGAGAGGCACTCGTTCAGGCCGTCGGTGTGCAGGGCCACCTGGACGTCGTACTCCTCGGCGACGGACAGTGCGGTGTCCAGTGCGCGGGTGTGCGCGCCCATGTCCTCGTGCACCTTGAAGCCGCAGGCCCCGCCCTCGGCCAGGGCTTCGACGAGCGGGGAGGGGTGGGAGGAGGAACCGCGGCCCAGGAAGCCGATGTTGACGGGCCAGGCGTCGAAGGAGTTGAAGGCGTGGCGCAGCGCCCAGGGCGAGTTGACGCCGACGCCCCAGACCGGGCCGAACTCCTGGCCGATGATGGTGGTGACGCCGGAGGCCAGCGAGGCCTCCATGATCCGCGGGGACATCAGGTGGACGTGGGTGTCGATGGCGCCGGCGGTGGCGATCAGGCCCTCGCCGGAGACGATGGCCGTCCCGGTGCCGACGACCACGTCGACACCGTCCAGGGTGTCCGGGTTGCCGGCCCGCCCGATGGCGGCGATCCGGCCCTCCCGGATGCCGATCGAGGTCTTGCGGATGCCCTGGATCGCGTCGATCACCAGGACGTTGCTGATGACGAGGTCGCAGGTGTCCCGGACGGCGGCGGCCTTGAGGTGCAGGCCGTCGCGGGCGGTCTTGCCGAAGCCGACCAGGAACTCGTCACCTGGCCGCTGGGAGTCGGATTCGACCCGGACGACCAGACCGCTGTCGCCGAGCCGGACCCGGTCCCCGGCGCGCGGGCCGTGCACGGCGGTGTACTCGGACGCTTCGGTGCTGCTGCTCACGGCTGGTTCTCCTGCTCGTCGTCGACTGCTCCGAGGTAGCCCTGCTCGGCCGCCCGGCGCAGGGCCTCCTGCCGTGTCCGCGGTGCGTCCAGCGGGCCGTCCACGAGCCCCGCGAAGCCGATCGCGACCCGCTCGCCGCCGATCGGCACCAGGCCGACCTCGACGGTGGTGCCCGGGTCGAAGCGCACCGAGGAGCCGGCCGGGACGGCCAGGTGGGTGCCGTAGGCGGCGGCACGGTCGAAGGCCAGGCGCGGATTGGCCTCGAAGAAGTGGAAGTGCGAGGTGACCGAGATCGGCACGTCCGCGGTGTTGTGCACGGCGAGGGTGTGCACGGGCTCGGTGCGGTCGCCGAGGTGGCCGGTGGGGAGCACGGCGCCGGGCGCGGCCTCGCCGAGGGTGCCGCCGCCGAACGGGTCGGCGATGACGGCGAGCCGGGTTCCGTCCTCGAACACGGCCTCGACCTGGATCTCGGTGACGAGGTCGGGGACGCCGGGCAGGACATCGGCGGAGGAGAGGACGGAGCGCCCCCGTCGGACGGCCTCGGCCAGCCGGAGGCCGTCGCGGGCGGCCTCGCAGACGGTGTCCGAGACGAGGGCGATGGCCTCGGGGACGTTGAGCCGCAGGCCGCGGGCGCGGCGGGCGCGGGCGAGTTCGGCGGCCGTGAAGATCAGTAGCCGGTCGCGTTCGGTGGGGGTCAGCTGCACAAGGGTTCCCTTCTCCCTCGGTGCGGGACGGCGGGGGTCAGCCGGCGGGCTGGTCGTGGGTGGCGCAGTGGATGCCGCCCCCGCCGCCGGCGATGGTGTCGATCTGG
Source organism: Kitasatospora sp. NPDC057542 (assembly GCF_042801945.1). Lineage (NCBI taxonomy): Bacteria > Bacillati > Actinomycetota > Actinomycetes > Kitasatosporales > Streptomycetaceae > Kitasatospora > Kitasatospora sp. NPDC057542. Next base: position 1,640 of record NZ_JBHVFE010000625.1, on the reverse strand, counting down.
AGGGGGACGATCTCGCGGTCCGGGTACTGGTCCCGGAAGATCTCCTGGGCGTGGCCGTCGGCCTTGGCGTCGCCGAACTTCGGCAGGTAGACGCCCTTGTTGCCGATGTAGAAGTTCATGTACGAGGAGACGAAGGCGTCGCCGCGGCCGGTGATCCGGTCCGGGTCGGGCTGGCTGATCTCGATCACCTTGAGCTTCCGTCCGGCGGCGTCGGTGGCCTCGGCGAGGACGGCGCGGGCCTGGTCGGCGGAGCGGGACCAGACGTCCGGCGGGGTGCCGGGGAAGGCCCGGTCGAGGAGGACGACCCCGGGTGCGGCGAAACGGGCGAGGCAGTCGACGTGGGCGTCGGTGATGTCCTTGCCCTTGACGCCCGCGAGCCAGATCACCTTGGTGAGGCCCAGCACCCGCTTGAGTTCCGCCTCGACCTCGTCGCGGGTGCGGCCGGGGTTGCGGTTCTCGTTGACCACGGAGCTCTCGGTGACCAGCAGGGTGCCCTGGCCGTCGGTCTCGAAGGAGCCGCCCTCGGCGGTGATCGGGGTCTCGATCCGTTCGATCCCGTACTTCTCCAGGACCGTGCGGGCGATCCGGGCGTCGTTGGTGTGCTCCTGCTTTCCGCCCCAGCCGCTGAAGTTGAAGTCCACGCCCTGGACCTTGCCGCCCTCCTCCACGAAGACCGGGAGGGTGTCGCGGGCCCACAGGTCGTCCACCGGGACGGAGAGCAGCTCGACGCCCGGACCGCAGGCGTTGCGGGCCGAGGTCTCCTGGCCGGGGCGGACGAGCAGGACCACCGGTTCGCGCTCACCGATGGCCGTGGCCACCGAGGCGATGTCCCTGCGGACGGCCCCGAGCTGGTCGCCCCAGACGTTCTCGGAGGCGGGCCAGGCCATGAAGGTCCGTTCGTGCTTCTCCCATTCGCCGCCGAGCCGGCGTCCGCGGGCGGGGGAGGGCGCGGGGGGTGGAACGGGCGCGTCCGGGGACGGCTGCCCGGGAGCGCCGGAGGTCGGGGCCGCGGGGTCGGCGGGGTCGTCGCCGGAGGCGGCGCAGGCGCTCGCGCCGAGGGCGATCACACCGGCTCCGGCGAGGGAGCGCAGCACCGTGCGGCGGGCGAGGGGGGACTGGGACACGCTGGACTCCGGTGGGGCTGGGGGTGGTTCCGGCCCGGCGGGCGGGCCAGGCTCCTGGGGAGCGGCCCGCGTGGCGCCGGTGGGCGGCGGACGAAGAGGCCGTCCCGGGGGACGAGGTCGTCCGGCATCGCCGGAACTGAACTCTCGCATTGACTGAAAAATCAGTCAAGCTTTACGGTGGAGGCGCCCAAACCACCCCGAGACGACCGGACCGCCGCCGCGTGCGGCCCCGGTCACGACGATGAAAGGCCGGGTGAGGCGGCGATGCTGCGCAATGGTCTGGAGCCCTGGCACGTACTGGTGACGGTGGCCGTCCTGGTGCTGCTGTTCGGCTCCAGGAAGCTGCCCGAGATGGCGCGCGGACTGGGGAAGTCGATGCGCATCCTGAAGTCCGAGACGGCGGCCCTGCGGGAGGACGGGGCGCCCGCCGGTCCGTCGGCGCAGCCGTCCGACGGCCCCGCGGCGCCGTCGCCCGCCGGCCCGGCGGCCGAGCCGGTGAAGCGTCCGGTCTGACCG
>NZ_JBHVFE010000624.1:0-4260 GCF_042801945.1 Kitasatospora sp. NPDC057542 | reverse complement strand
GCTCAGCTGAGCCGACGACCGGGCTGTCCGGGGGTGTCGGGGCGTGCGGTCAGACGGTGACCTGTTCGGCCCGCTCCGCCTGGCGGCCGACGGGCTGCTGGGCGGTGGCCGAGGTGTTCTCCCGGGGGGCGGGGAGTACGGCCATGATCACGCCGGAGATCACGATGGTCGCCGCCCAGGCGAGCCCGTACCTGCCGACGGGAGTGTCGGAGAGCGGGCCGGCGAACCAGTCGCACTTGGTGAAGGCGAGCCCGATCAGCAGCGCGAGCACCCAGGACACCATCGCCTGCCAGCAGAAGCCGCCCGTGTACCAGTACCGGCTGTTCCTGCTGGTGTCCATCAGCGCGGCGGCGTCGTAGCGCACCGCACGCGACCGGCGCCGGAACATGTCCACCGCGTAGACGCCGATCCAGGCCGAGAAGGAGACGGCGAGCAGGATCAGGAAGGTGATGAAGGAACCCAGGAAGCTCTTGGCGACCAGCATCAGCAGCAGGCCGCCGACCAGCGAGATCACGGCGTTGATGCTGACGGCCATGGCGCGCGGCAGCCTGACGCCCATGGTCTGCGCGGTGAAGCCGGCCGAGTACATGGAGAGGCTGTTGATCAGCAGCATGCCCACGATCGCGGTCAGCAGGTAGGGCACGGCCAGCCAGGTCGGCAGCAGGTCGCCGAGGAAGGAGACCGGGTCCGCGGCCTGCGCCAGGCCGGGCGAGGCCACCGCCATCACGGCACCCATCAGCACCATCGGCACCATCACCAGGCCGGCGCCGGAGACCGTCACGCCGGCGATCTTCCTGCCGGAGACGGAGTGCGGCAGGTAGCGGGTGAAGTCCGGGCCGGTGGGGACCCAGCTGATGCCGCCGGCGGCGATGGTCCCGATGCCGGCGATCATCATCGTCGTGGTGCCCGCGGGCTTGGAGAAGACCTCGCCCCAGTGCATGGTCGCGACCAGGTAGCCCAGCACCAGCACGCTGAAGACGCCGAAGAGGTACGTCGACCAGGTGTTGCAGACGTTCAGCGCCTTGCGGCCCATGCCGGAGACCAGGAAGGTGCAGGTGACGAAGGCGAAGAGCGTGATCACGATCAGCGCGGTGTTGCTCTTGACACCGAAGAGCAGGTCAAGGACGGTCAGCACGGCGTAGGCACCGGTGACGGCGTTGATCGTCTCCCAGCCGAACCGGGCAATCCAGAGGATCGCGCCGGGGAAGAGGTTCCCGCGCACCCCGAAGGTGGCCCGCGAGAGGGTCGCGCCCGGCGCCCCGCCCCACTTCCCGGAGACCGACAGCACGCCGACCATGCCGAACGAGACGAGCGCGGCGCACGCGGCGACGACCAGGACCTGCCAGAAGTTCAACCGGTTGAACACCACCAGGGCCGCACCCATGGTGAGAAGCAGGACGCTGATGTTCGTCGCGGCCCAGGTCGGGAAGAGCTCGCGGACTCTGCCCCGGCGCTCGTGGTCGGGGACGGGTTCGATACCGCGGGTCTCTACAGCGCCGTCGGTGTCGGCGGTGGACAGGTTGTCCATGAGGGTGGCTCCGTGCGTGTGAAGCGGGAGGTTAATCGGTCAAATGGGGCATTTATGGAACTCTTCGCGCGTAGCACGGGAGTTGCTCCATCCTACTTTGTTCCGGATGTGACCCGATTGTGCGGTTGCTCACCGACGGTGAGGCGCCGGGCGGTCGGGCGGAACTTCGGCGTCCCCACCGGCGCGCCCGAGGCCGAAAAACGGGTGCCGCCGGCCCGTCGGATGGAGCAGCATGGCCCGCATGTCCGACACCTCAGTACTCACCCGCGCAGAGGCCGTCGAGCGCCACCGTCTGCTCGACGTCCGCACCGTTCACCTCGACCTCGACCTGACCCGCGGCCGGGAGGTGTTCGGCTCCACCACGGTGATCCGCTTCGGCTGCACCACCCCGGGCGCCGGGACCTACGTGGATGTCAAACCGGCCGGACTCCACCGGGTGGTGCTGAACGGCCGCGAACTGGACGTCGACGCGCTGCGGGCCGGGCGCTTCCCGCTGACCGACCTGGCGGCCGACAACGAACTCACCGTCGAGGCCGACATGGCCTACTCGCACACCGGCGAGGGCATGCACCGCTTCGCGGACCCCGCCGACGGCGAGGACTACGTCTACACCCAGTCCTTCCTCGACGACGGCCCGCGGGTGTTCGCATCCTTCGACCAGCCCGACCTCAAGGCGCAGTACACGGTGTCCGTCACCGCGCCGCAGCAGTGGACCGTGGTCGGCAACGGTGTGGGCCGCCAGGTCTCGCCCGGCCGCTGGGAGTTCGCGCCCACCCCGGCGATCAGCAGCTACCTGGTCTCCGTGGTGGCCGGCCCGCTGCACTCGGTGCGCGCCGAGCACGACGGGATCCCGCTCGGCCTGCACTGCCGCCGCTCGCTCGCCGCCCACCTGGACGCCGACGCCCCCGAGCTGCTGGAGATCACCCGGCAGGGCTTCGACCACTACCACCGGGTCTTCCGGCACCGCTACCCCTTCGACAGCTACGACCAGTGCTTCGTGCCGGAGTTCAACGCCGGTGCGATGGAGAACCCGGGCTGCGTCACTCTGCGCGACGAGTACGTCTTCCGCTCCGCCGTGGCCGACACCAAACGCGAGGAACGCGCCTTGGTGGTGGTGCACGAGATGGCGCACATGTGGTTCGGCGACCTGGTCACCATGAAGTGGTGGGACGACCTGTGGCTGAACGAGTCCTTCGCCGAGTACATGGCCTACAGCGTCACCGCCACCTCCACCCGCTTCACCAGCGCCTGGACCGGCTTTGCCGCCGACCGCAAGACCTGGGGCTACGACGCCGACCAGCGCCCCTCCACCCACCCGGTGGCACCCGGCACGGTGGACGACACCGCCCAGGCGCTGCAGAACTTCGACGGCATCTCCTACGCCAAGGGCGCCGCCGCACTGCGCCAGCTGGTCGCCTGGCTCGGTGAGGAGGCCTTCCTGGCCGGAGTCAACGACTACTTCGACGAGCACGCCTTCGGCAACGCCACCCTCGACGACCTGCTCCGCGCGCTGGCGGCGGCCAGTGGCCGCGACGTCCACGGCTGGGCCGACCGCTGGCTGCGCACCACCGGCGTGGACACCCTGCGGTTGACCGACGGCCGGATCGAGCACACCTCGGCCGACGGCGGGCGGCGCCCGCACCGGCTGACCGTGGGCCACTACCGGCGCACCGCCGAGGGCACCCTGGAGCTGGCCGACCGCGTGCCCCTCGACCTGGCGGCCGACGGCACCGCGGCGCAGCCGGCCGCGGCCGAGCTGACCCTGCTCAACGACACCGACCTCAGCTTCGTCAAGATCCGTCTCGACCCCGGCTCCTGGCAGACCGTGCGCTCCTCGCTCGGCGCGGTGCCCGAGGAGCTGGCCCGGGCGGTGCTCTGGAGCGCCGCCCGGGACCAGGTGCGCGACGGGGAGCTGGCGCCCGGCGAGTACCTGGAGCTGGTCGCCGCCCACCTGTCCGGCGAGACCTCGGTGCACCTGGTGGATGCGGTGCTCTCCTTCGCCCGCGAGTTCGTGGTGGACTGCGCCGTGCCGCCGGCCGGGCGGCCGGCGGCGCTGGCCGGACTGGCACAGGTCTGCCGAACCCTGCTGCGCCGCACCGACGGCGCGCCGGACCGCACCGGCCTGCGCCTGGTGGCCGTGCGCGGCGTGATCGGCACCGCCGTCGGCGAGTCGCAGGCCGCCGAGCTGCGCGACTGGCTGGCGGCCGGCACGGTGCCCGGCGGACCGGTGCTCGACCCGGACCTGCGCTGGCAGCTGCTGCTGCGGCTGTGCGTGCTCGGCGCGGCGGGTGAGCCGGAGATCGCCGCCGAGCTCGCCGCCGACCCCAGCGACACCAGCGAGCAGGGCGCCGCCCGCTGCCGCGCCGCACTGCCCGACGAAGGGGCCAAGGAGGCCGCCTGGCAGACGCTGTTCCACGGCAAGCTCTCCAACTACCTGGCCACCGCCACCGCCAGGGGGCTGTGGCAGCCCGAGCAGGCCGATCTCCTGGACGAGCTGATCGTGCGCTACTTCAAGGAGCTGGGGTCAGCCGCCGGCCGCCGCGGCCCCGCACTGGCCCGGGTGCTCACCACGGCGGGCTTCCCCGCCTTCGCCGCCACCGAACAGACGGTGCGGGCCGCCGAGGCCTGTCTGGCCGATCCGGACCTCACCGCGGCGACCCGGCGCGGACTGGTGGACCAGCTGGACACGTTGCGCCGCGCGGTCCGGGCACGGGCACTGGCCGAGCAGTAGC
>NZ_JBHVFE010000623.1:0-4262 GCF_042801945.1 Kitasatospora sp. NPDC057542 | reverse complement strand
GCGGTGCGCTGCCGGGCGCCGGCGCGGTCGCCCTGCTGCCGACCGGGGTGGTCGCCGTCGTGGATTCGTCGGCATCATGCCTGTTCGGGCAGTTCCGTCGTCCACTCTCGCTGCTCGGCGGTGTCCGGGACAGCGAGTCCGCGAGCTCGTTCGATGCGCTTCCAGGCGGTGTCGGGATCGACGCCGTTGAGGACGAGGAGTGCGGCCGCGAGGAGGGATGAGCGTCCGATGCCGGCTCGGCAGTGGGTGACGACGTGTGCGCCGTCCTGTAGCCGTTCAGCGAGTTCGTGCAGGGTGGGCAGGATCGTGGTGCGGTCGGGGACGGTGCGGTCGGGGACGGTGCGGTCGGGGATGGGTATCGCGACGAACTGCAGCCCGGCCGCCGCGGCTGCCCCGGGTTCGTCTGCGAGGCCGAGTTCGTCGAGTTCCGGAGCGGTGAGCGCGCAGACCAGGACGTCGATGCCGCGGCTCTTCAGCGCGGCCATCTCGTCTTCAAGCCAGTCGTGACCGCGGGGTCTGGCCATGGTGCTCAGTCGTCCCGGGCCGGGGAGGTCGATGGTGAAGAGGGCGGGTCGCATGTCGGCAGCACTTTCGGTCGGTGGAGTCAGGTGGTGACCGGACGGTCAGGGGCAGGGGCGACCGGGTCCGGCGCGGAACTCGCGCGGGGTCCGGCCGGTTGGGTAACCGCCTCGGCGAGACGCCCGGGCAGGCGGTCGAGGGCACTCTGGCCGTCCTCGACGGCGGCGCGTTCCTCTTCCGTGAGCGGAATGCTCACGAGCATGCGCTGCGAGTCGGCCTTGGCTTCGACGAGTTGGGCTTTCGTCGATTCCTTGGGGGTGCAGAAGTCGCAGCGGGCGCAGGCCATCCGGTGCCGGCACTGTTCGAAGAACGAGTAGGAGCACGGCCCGTGACCGAGATCGTAGTACTGCCGTGGTTCACCGGTGGCCGCGGCTGCGGAGGTGACGCCGTCGCGGTCGAGGAGGACCTCGGAGGACCTCGACCGTGCGGACGTTGCGGGCGAAGCGTCCGGTAGGACAACGGCTTCTCACTCGGACTGGAATGAGCTTTCCGAGCCTGTGGTTGTAGGTCGGCAGAGGTGGTTCCGACTGGATTGCGAGGAGTTCTCATGACTCCGTCGCTGAATGGCTCGACCGCCCTGGTCACCGGCGCGACCAGTGGCCTCGGCCGGGCGATCGCGCAGGTTCTGGCCGAGCGGGGCGCACATGTGGTCGTCTCCGGCCGCGATGCCGCCCGTGGGGAGCAGGCCGTGCGGGAGATCCGTGCGGCAGGCGGGAAGGCCGACTTCGTTCAGGCCGACCTGGGCAGTGCAGCCGCCGCCCGCCGACTGGCCCACGAGGCGAGACAGCTGACCGGCGGCATCGACATCCTGATCAACAACGCCGGTATCTATCCGTTCGCCGGCACCACCGACACCACCGAGGAGGTCTTCGACCAGGTCTTCGACGTGAACGTCAAGGCGCCCTTCTTCCTGGCCGCTGAGCTGGTCCCCGGCATGGTCGACAAGGGCGGCGGCGCGATCGTCAACGTGAGCTCCGTCGCGGCCGACAAGGCCGTGGTCGGGGCCACCGCCTACGGTTCGAGCAAGTCCGCGGTCAACCAGCTCACCCGGATCTGGGCGGCCGAGTACGGCCCGGCCGGCGTACGGGTCAACGCCGTCCTTCCGGGCGTGATCGAGACCGAAGGCGTGCAGGCCTCGCTCGCCGATGAGAATCGCAGCGACTTCCTCGCCATGACCCCCGCCGGCCGGGTCGGCCTGCCCGGCGAGGTCGCCGAGGCCGTGGCCTTCCTCGTGTCCGACGCGGCCTCCTACGTCAACGGCGCCCTGCTCACCGTGGACGGCGGAGCGTCCGTCCGCTGACCGTGTCCACGACTGACGGGTGCCCAGGAAACGCGCACCGCAGTCACCGGGGCAGCCGGGCTCAGGCTCCCGCTTCCTTGATCCCGCCGCCGAGTGATCACCGCTGAAACGACCTCAACGGCTGTGCTGATCAAGTACTTGCAGTGGTCGCATCATTTCATTGTCCTCATGGTCGATGATGTGACAGTGCCAGACGTACCGTCCCGCAAGTCCGAAGCGAACCTTGACGCGGGTGATATTGCTCGGCAATGCGATCACGGTGTCCTTGTATCCGCCTTCCCCCGGTTGCGGGGGTGACGATGCGCCGCCCGTGATGGCTTGGCGGTCGAGGACCTGGAATCCGATCTGATGGATGTGGACGGGGTGCGCGTCGGGGGTGAAGTTGTACAGTTCCCAGATTTCGGTGTCGTCCTTCACCGGCGTCTCGGTGACCGGGTCCGACCACAGGAGCGGGGTGGCCGAGCCGCTTGGCGTCACCGTGCCGAGCGTGTCCATCGTGGGCGCGCCGGCGAAGTAGGCGGAGTCCTCTTCGTTGAGTGACAGCTTCCGGACCGTCCGGCTCTCGGGAAGCGCCGGGATCGGAGGGAGCACGATCCGTGACGGCGGGACACTGGTGTCGGTGGAGGCAAGGGGAACGACGGTGAATTTCATGACCTGCCCCGTGGTCGTGATATTCGCCGGCGTGAAGTCGGTGCCCGGCGCGCCGCCGCCGTACGCCTCGTCCGGGCCTTCATTGATCAGGTAGAGCCCGGTGCCGACCGGGGTGCCGGTGAAGTCGACCACCACGTCGGCGCGTTCTGCGGGAGCCAACAGGAGTCGATCCGACTGGACCGGGGCCGGCAGGAATCCCTGGTCGTTCCCGATCTGCCAGAAGGGCAATGCGGGGCTGACGGGGCGGGGGGCTGTGGCGTCAGCCGCGATCTTCAGGATGAGAGTACGGGCGTTGCTTGCGTTGAGGATGCGCAGGCGGTACCGGCGCGGTTCCACGTCGAGTACCGGCCAGGTGTTCCCGTTGACGACCATCGTGGTGCCGAAGAACTCCGGGTTCCAGATCGGCGGAATATCGGTGTCGGGAATCCACGGACCATCCGGCGGGGTGTCCCCGAAGTATCCGCGACTGCCGGGGAAGAAAATCGACCCGTCCGCATTGAAGGACTTGTCCTGAACCACCAGGGGGATTTCGTAGGGGCGGGTACCGTGCGCACCGTCTCGCCCCGGCGCCGGCCCGGGAAGTACCCCCGAGGGGAGATCGGCAGGTCCGCCTCGCAGCAGGTAGAAACCGGCGAGGCCCGCGTAGACATTCACCCGAGTCATGCCCAGAGTGTGATCGTGGTACCAGAGAGTTGCGGGACGCTGGTCATTGCTGTACGCGAACGTTGCCGACCCGGGGCGCCAGCGGACGCCGCAGCGGTCGCGGAACTGCTCGGCGAACCGATCGTAATAGGTGCCTACGCGAGCATAGTCACGAGGGATGTCACGGGATGCCGGCAGGTACCAGGCTTCGGGGTATCCGTCGCTCTCTTCCCGGCTGTACCCGCCGTGCAGATGGGTCACGATGGGCACCGGTCCCGTGTACGGCCCGGGAGTGGTCGAGAAGGTGGGCCGCGAATCACGTCCGGCCCTTCCGCCGGGAGGGTTCGCCCAGTGCAACGTGGGGTCCACAGCGCACAGATGGGGCAGATAGAAGCCGAGCGAGGTGACGAGGTCGTTGACCCATGTCACGGAGATCGGCCGATCCACACGGGCTTCGATGGTCAGGCCCGGCGTGTGAAATGACTGCTGGTGGCCCACGGCTCCGTAACCCCAGACCGTGGTGGCCGGCATCCCGCTTGGCAGCATTTGCTGTCGGAACTGACGGATCGCGATGCGGTAGGAGTCCCGGCCCTCGCCGGGCATTTCACCGAGAAGGAACAGCGGCGTCCTGTACTTGGGTACGGACGACGGATCGAGCGCGCCTCCCGACGGCCGCGAAGGGTGCGGATGGTGCCGACCGTGCCGAAGAGCAACCGGACCGGGCAGAGAATCGACCGCGTAGGCATGCCCGTCCGCAAGTGCGCCGGAAAAACCCACGGCACCGACTGTCGCGACCGTGGTTCTGAGCAGCTTGCGTCGGCTCGGCAGAGAATTCTCGGCGACATCAGCAGCCTGCGAATTCTCCAGAGGATCGGTGTCCTTGATCACGCCCGAATGATATGCGCGTGATATGGAGCGCGGCGCCATTTCTGCCGGTCGACATGCCACGCCCCCCGAAGTCCGATCATTGGACTATTACTGCAGTGGCAGACCTTCCTTCCCGCGATCAGCAGCGAGGGAAGCCGGTCCCGGGGATCCACTCGAAGGGCCTGTACGAGCCTGTACGACCGCGAGAGGGCCCGTGCCGCGC
>NZ_JBHVFE010000622.1:0-4281 GCF_042801945.1 Kitasatospora sp. NPDC057542 | reverse complement strand
GCCCCGATCGGGGCGGCGGGGCGGTCGACTCCCTGACTGTGCGTCAGCCGCCCAGACGGACGACCATCTTGCCGGTGTTGACGCCGCGCAGCAGGTCGAGGAAGGCCCCGGCGGCGTTCTCGAAACCGTCCACCACGGTCTCCTCGGTGCGCAGTTCACCGGACGTCAGCCAGCCGCCCACCTCGGCGACGAACTGCGGCTGGAGCCCGGCGTGGTCGCGCACCAGCATGCCCTCCAGGCGCAGCCGCTTGCCGATGGCGAGCGCGAGGTTGCGCGGGGCGGCGGGCGCGGCGGTGTCGTTGTACTGGGCGATCGCACCGCAGAGCACCGCGCGGCCGTGCACGTTCAGCGCGCCGATCGCGGCTTCCAGGTGGTCGCCGCCGACGTTGTCGAAGTAGAGGTCGATGCCCTCCGGGGCGGCCTCGGCGAGCTGCCGGGCGACCGGGGCGTCCTTGTAGTTGAAGGCCGCGTCGAAGCCGTACTCGTCCACCAGCTTGGCCACCTTCTCCGCCGAGCCGGCCGAACCGACCACCAGCGAGGCGCCCTTGAGCCTGGCGATCTGGCCGACCAGCGAGCCGACGGCACCGGCCGCGCCGGAGACGAAGACCTTGTCGCCCTCCTTGAGGCCGCCGACGGCGAGCAGGCCGGCGTAGGCGGTCAGGCCGGGCATGCCGAGCACGCCGAGGTAGGCGGAGAGCGGGGCGGCGGCCGGGTCGACCTTGACCGCGTGCCCGGCGTTCAGGGTGGCGTACTCGCGCCAGCCGAGCCCGTGCAGCACCGCGTCGCCCGGGGCGAAGCCCTCGGCCTCGGAGGCGATGACATGGCCGACCGCGCCGCCGTCCATGGCCTGGCCCAGCTGGAACGGCGGGACGTACGACTTCACGTCGTTCATCCGGCCCCTCATGTACGGGTCCACCGAGAGGTAGGCGTTGCGGACCAGGATCTCGCCCGGGCCCGGGGTCCGGACCGGGGCCTCGACCAGGGCGAAGTCGGCCGGCACCGGCCAGCCCTGCGGGCGGGCGGCGAGGTGCCATTCACGGGCGGTCGCGGGGGCGGCGGCCTGCTCTGCCATCGGGGGCGCTCCTTGCGGTTCAGGTGCGGTTCAGGTGCATGAAAAGTTGAGCAACTGAAGTAACGATGGGCATGAAAGGTTCATCTTGTCAACTTTTCAGGTAGACTCTCGACCATGGACACCCAGTCGATCCAGGACGCCACGCCGCAGCCCGACGAGATCACCCGCGAGGTCGTCGACCTGATGGCCAACCTGGTCGCGCTGTTCCACCGCGAGTACGAGGACGCCGCCGCCGCCCGCTCGCTCACCGGCGCCCAGGCCAAGGTGCTCGCCCTGCTGCGGCGCGGACCGATGCCGATGCGCCAGATCGCCCAGACGCTCAGCTGCGAGCCGTCCAACATCACCGGCATCGTCGACCGGCTCGAATCCCGCGGCTTCGTCACCCGCGAGGCCGACCGGCAGGACCGCCGGGTCAAGCTGGTCGCCGCCACCGACACCGGCTCGGCCGCCTCCGAGGAGCTGCGCGAGTCGCTGAACTTCGCGCGCGAGCCGCTGGCCGCGCTCGGCCCGGAGGAGCGCACCGCCCTGCGCGACCTGCTCCGGCGGATGCTCGCGGGAGCCTCCGGCCCGGGTGCGTGACCAGCATCACAGGCTCCGGGGGCTGCTCGTTGGCCCCGGGGGGGTAACCGAACCGCCTTCCGGAACGTCTAACGTTCGAACATCGAACGCGAGAAACCTGAAGACGGGGGGCACGGAGGATGAGCAGCAGCACGCGTCGGCGCCGCTACCTGCGGACCGCCATCGGCCTGGCCGCCGTACTGGTGCTGTCGGTCGTGGGCGCCGGAGCCTGGTTCTACCACCGGCTGGACAACAACATCACCACCTTCGACTCGGGCGGCGTCGCCACCGAGCGCCCGCCGGCCCCCGTCCCGGCCAGCCCGGGCGCCTCCGTCCCCGTCAACGTGCTGCTGCTCGGCTCGGACACCCGCGACGGGGGCAACGACTCCCTGGGCGGCGGTGACGAGGGCGTCGGCCACTCGGACACCGCGATCCTGGTGCACATCTACGCCGACCACAAGCACGCCGTCGGCGTCTCGATACCCCGCGACACCCTGGTCACCATCCCGTCCTGCAAGCTGCCGAACGGCACCTGGACGGCGCCGAAGACCGACCAGATGTTCAACTCCGCCTTCACCGTGGGCCTGGCCGAGAACGGCAATCCGGCCTGCACCCAGAACACCGTCGAAAAGCTCACCGGGCTGCGGATCGACCACACCGTCGTGGTCGATTTCAAGGGCGCGGCCGCGATGTCGGACGCCGTGGGCGGCGTGGAGGCCTGTGTGCCCAACGACGTCAACGAGTACGGCATCCACCTCAAGAAGGGCCTCCAGAAGCTCTCCGGGCAGTCCGCGGTGGACTACCTGCGGACCCGCCACGGCATCGGCGACAACTCCGACATAGGCCGGATGAAGCGCCAGCAGGCCTTCCTCTCCTCGATGATCAAGAAGGTGCAGAGCCAGGGCTTCTCGCTGCCCACCCTGCTGCCGCTGGCCGATGCGGCCACCAAGTCGCTCACCGTGGACGAGGGGCTGGGCACCGCGATGAAGCTGGTGGACTTCGCCCGCTCGGTCCAGGACATCAAGCTCTCCGACGTCTCCTTCGTCACCGCCCCCTGGCGGTTCGCCGGCGACCGGGTGCGGCTGGTCCAGCCGGACGCCGACACCCTCTGGAAGCTGCTGCGCGAGGACCGCACCCTGGACGGGCAGAGCACCATCGGGACGGGCCAGGTGACCTCCTCCCCCACCGCCGACCCCGCCGCTGCGACCGCCCCGCTCACCCCGGAGCAGGCCGCGACGCCGATCACCGTGGTCAACGGGACCGGCACGCCCGGCGTGGCCGGCTCCGGCGCCGAGGCGCTCAAGGCGCGCGGCTTCCAGAACATCACGCTCGGCGCCAACGCCCCAGGGCAGCGGGCCACCCGGGTCGCCTACGACCCCGCGCTGAAGGCCGCCGCCGACCAGGTCGCCGCGCTCTTCCCCGGCGCCAAGGTCATCGAGTCCCCCGGCTCGGAGGCGATCACCGTCACCATCGGCCCCGACGAGCGGACGGCGGCTACCCGGATCGACTCGGTGACCGCCCCGAGCCCGGCGCCCGGCGTCCCGGCCGGTGCCGCGGCGGGCAGCACCCCCGGTGCCACCCCGGGCGGCATCCCCACCGGCATAGCGGAGAACACCCGCAACGCCGACACCGACCCGTGCGCCGACCTGACCTTCGGCTGACCACCCGGCCCGCGGCCCGCGGCCGGCGGCTGACCCACGGCCGACCGGCCGCTACTCCGGATCCGGCAGCCCGGTGACGACGGCGGTGAGGCGGGTGCCGCGCGGGAAGACGCCCCCCGCCACCAGGCCGGCCAGCGCGGCGAGCAGCTTGGCGACGTAGCGGCGCTCCAGCGGGATGCCGTGGCGGCGCTCGAACCGCTCGGCGAAGCCGGTCAGTTCGGCCGGGACCCTGCCGTAGCCGCCGCCGTGGTGCGCGTGGTCGATCCGCCAGTTGTCGAACCCGCGCCCGTAGGCGGCCCGGTGCAGCCGGGCGACCTCCGCCTCCAGGTAGCCCTCGCCGCCGCGCAGCACGGCCACCCCGAGCGCCCGCGCGCCCGTCGGCAGGCCGGCCGCGATGCCGGCCAGGGTGCCGCCGGTGCCGACCGGGCAGCAGACCACGTCCCGCTCGCCGAGACCGGGCAGTTCGGCCGGGATCGCGGCCGCGCCGACGGCGGCCAGGGCGTTGGAGCCGCCCTCCGGGAGCACCAGGCAGCGGCCCCAGCGGCGGAGCAGGGCGTCCGTGCCGTGCTCCCCCTCGGCCCGGCCGGTGGCCTCCCGGTACTCGGCCCGGGTCAGGAACTCCAGCCGCATCCCGGCCGCCTCGGCGGCCCGAAGCGACCAGTTGCGCGGCCGGTCGGCCAGTTCCTCGCCGCGGACCAGCCCGACGCTCTCCAGCCCGAGCGCCCCGGCGGCGGCCGCGACGGCCCGCAGGTGGGTCGAGTACGCGCCGCCGAAGGTCAGCAGCCGGGTGTGGCCCTGCTCCACGGCGGCGGCCAGATTGGGCGCCAGCTTGCGCCACTTGTTGCCGGGGACGGTCGGGTGCAGCAGGTCGTCCCGCTTCAGCCGCAGCTCCACCCCGGCCCGGGCGAAGGCCTCGTCGGTGCAGTCCACCAGCGGGGTCGGCAGCAGGGCGGGTTCGAGCACCCGGCCAGCTTAGGCGCACGCGCGGAG
>NZ_JBHVFE010000621.1:0-4309 GCF_042801945.1 Kitasatospora sp. NPDC057542 | reverse complement strand
GGAGATCCCGGGGCGGGCGGCCCGTCGCCGTGCCGTCGGTTCCGGCTCAGCCGGTCAGGCCGGGGAGGCCCGGAAGGATGCCGGTCAGCCCGCCGATCGGGGTCTTGTCCAGGCCCGGGATGGTCGGGACGGCGGCGCGCTGCCGGGTGACGCCGGCCAGCGGGGTGTCGCCGGTGGGGACGGCCTTGCCGATGGTCGGGGCGAGGGTGCCCAGCGTGCTGGTGACCTTGTCGGCGGCGGGCAGCTTGGCGGCGGTGTCGGTGACCGCGCCGGTCACCGCGGGGTTCGTCAACGCGCCGGTGGGCAGCCCGAGGCCGCCGGCCGCCTGGCCGTCGGCCGCGGAGGCGGTACCGGCGCCGACCGCCGCGATGGCGATGCCGAGCGCCGCGGTGCCGGCGGCCTTGAGAGCCTGCTTCATGGTTGGTCCTCTTCGGGTCCTCGTCGGTGGCCGACTTCACGCACGGGAGCGGCGGACGGGCGACCGCCGCCGCGACCTGTCGGCAATGACGGGCACACCGTAGTGAGCCGACCACGCGGGAGCCAAAGAGCGTTCACTCACCCGAGTGAGTAGTCGGATGAACGACAACTCCATTGCAGGAACGTGGCGTTCATCCGACCGCGAGGCCCGGTCGCGCCCCCGGCGGCTCAGTTGGAGCCGGCGCCCACGCTGAACAGCCACTCCGCCTTCAGCTCGGCGTAGCCCGGCTTGATCACGTCGTTGATCATCGCCAGCCGCTCGTCGAAGGGCAGGAACGCGGACTTCATCGCGTTCACCGTGAACCACTCCAGGTCGCCCAGGGTGTAGCCGAAGGCCTCCACCACGTGGCCGAACTCCCGGCTCATGCTGGTGCCGCTCATCAGCCGGTTGTCGGTGTTCACGGTGACCCGGAACTTCAGCCGGCTGAGCAGCCCGATCGGGTGCTCGGCGTACGAGGAGGCGGCGCCGGTCTGGATGTTGGAGGTCGGGCACATCTCCAGCGGGATGCGCTTGTCGCGCACGTACGCGGCCAGCCGGCCGAGCTCGACCGCGCCGTCCTCGCCCACCGTGATGTCGTCGACGATCCGCACGCCGTGGCCGAGCCGGTCGGCGCCGCAGCACTGCAGGGCCTCCCAGATCGACGGCAGGCCGAAGGCCTCGCCCGCGTGGATGGTGAAGTGGTTGTTCTCGCCCTTGAGGTAGTCGAAGGCGGCCTGGTGGCGGGTGGGCGGGTAGCCGGCCTCGGCACCGGCGATGTCGAAGCCGACCACGCCCCGGTCCCGGTAGCGGTTGGCCAGTTCGGCGATCTCGGTGGAGCGGGCGGCGTGCCGCATCGCGGTCAGCAGGGTGCCGACGCGGATCCGGTGGCCGGCCTTGCGGGCGTTGGCCTCGCCGAGGCGGAAGCCCTCCTGGACGGCTTCGACGACCTCGTCCAGGCTCAGCCCGGCCTCCAGGTGCTGCTCGGGGGCGTAGCGGACCTCGGCGTACACGACGCCGTCGGCGGCCAGGTCCTCGGCGCAGTCCGCGGCGACCTTGATCAGCGCCTCACGGGTCTGCATCACGGCGCAGGTGTGCGCGAAGGTCTCCAGGTAGCGGACCAGCGAGCCGGAGTCGGCGGCCTCGCGGAACCACTCGCCGAGTTCCTTGGGGTCGGTGGTGGGCAGGCCCTGGTAGCCGCAGGCGGCGGCCAGTTCGACCACGGTCTCCGGGCGCAGCCCGCCGTCCAGGTGGTCGTGCAGGAGGACCTTCGGCGCGCGGCGGATCTGGTCGGAGGTGGGGATGCGCGGGCCGGTGCCCGCGGTGGTGACGGGGATCTGCTGTTCCATTGCGGAAATATAGCCCCTACGCGCGTAGACCGACCACCGCGAACACCGCCGGATGGTCCAAACTCCACCCGGAATTCCACCGCCCGGTCCATACGATCCACCAAAGCGTCAGTCGGCCGGAGCGGCGCCGTCAGTCGTGCTGCAACAACCGCCCGCGCCGGGAGAGCACGAAGTCCCGGAACGCCTCCGCCGGCGGGGTCAGCGGCCGCCCGGCCGCCCACGCCAGCCCGATCGCCCGCCGGGTGCGCGGCGACGTCACCTCCAGCTCCACCACCCCCGGCCGCGGCACCAGCGCCGGCGGCAGCAGCGCCACCCCGAGCCCGGCCGCCACCAGCCCGCGCAGCGTCTCCGCCTCCTCCCCCTCGAACGCCAGCCGGGGGACGAACCCGGCCTGCGCGCAGAAGCCGTCCGTGATCACGCGCAGCCCGTACCCCCGCTCCAGCCCGACGAACGGTTCCTCCGCCACCTCGGCCAACCGGATCCGCCGCCGCCCGGCCAGCCGGTGGTCCGCCGGGACGACCAGGTGCAGCCGCTGCTCCTCCAGCGGGCGGGCGGCGAAGGCCGGGTCGTCCGGCAGCGGCGCGACCAGGCAGAGGTCCAGCTCCCCGGCCCGCAGCCGCTCCAGCATCGCCGCACCGTAGTCCTGCACCAGCTGGAACCGCACCCGCGGGTGCGCCGCGCGGAAGCCGCGCAGCAGCGCCGGCACCGCGTCCGGCCCCATCGTGTGCAGGAAGCCGAAGGCCACCAGTCCCACCGCCGGGTCCGCCTCCGCCCGGGCCGCCGCCGCGCCGCGCTCGACCTCGGCCAGCGCCCGCTCCACCGAGGCCAGCAGCAGCCGGCCCGCCCTGGTCAGCCGGACGGTCCGGCCCTGACGGGCCAGCAGGCCCACCCCCAGTTCCTCCTCCAGCCGGGCCACCGCGCGCGACAGCGTCGGCTGCGGCACCCCGAGCAGCGCGGCCGCCTGGGTCACGTGCTCCAGCCGGGCCACCGCCGCGAACTGGGCCAGCCGGGGCGCCAGCAGCACGGCCGGCTCCTCCGGCCCCAACTCGGCCGCCCGGTACCGCTGCTCGCCACCGTCCGCCTGCTCCGGACCCGACATAGCGCCACCACCTCGACTCATACGCCAGTGCATCGATCATCCACGCTTCATGCATTGGACGCATCAACGGCGTCGGGCCTACGGTCGACGTCATGCAGCCCGCCGATACCAGGGCATCCGTGACCTCCCCGGATGCCCCCGCCACCGCCCCCTCCTGCGCCGCCACCGCGGACGACCGCCACCGCCCCGGCCAGCGCGCCTTCCGCCGCGCCAACCTCGCCCTGTTCGCCGCCGGGGTAGCGACCTTCGTCCTGCTCTACTCCACCCAGGGCCTGCTGCCGATCCTCTCGGCCGACCTCGACCTCACCCCCGGCCAGGCCAGCTGGACGGCCTCCGCCGCCACCCTCGGCCTCGCCCTCGGGCTGCTCCCGGCCAGCGCGCTCTCCGACAGGTACGGCCGCACCGCGGTGATGACGGCCTCCACCCTCGCCGCCTCCGCACTCGCCCTCGCACTGCCCTTCGCGCCGGACCTCACCGCCCTCGTCGCCCTGCGGGTCCTCCAGGGCGTCGCCCTCGCCGGACTCCCGGCCACCGCCATGGCCTACCTCGCCGAGGAGGTCCACCCCAGCGCGCTGCCCTCCGCGATGGGCCTGTACGTGGCCGGCAACAGCATCGGCGGAATGGGCGGGCGGCTGCTCTCCGGCTGGACCGCCGCCGGGCTCGGCTGGCGCTGGGGGCTCGCCGCCTCCGCCGTCCTCGCCCTGCTCGCCACGCTCGCCTTCCGGCTGCTGATCCCCGCCGCCCGGCACTTCACGCCGGCCCCGGTCGACGCCCGCGCACTCGCCCGGACCGTCGGACGGCACCTGCGCAACCCGCTGCTGGTGCGGCTGTACGCGCTCGGGATGCTGTTCATGGCGGTGTTCGGCGCGGTCTACAACACCGTCGGCTACCGGCTGATCGCCGCGCCGTTCCACCTGCCGGAGTCAATCGCCGCCTCGATCTTCGTGGTCTACCTGGTCGGCACCGGCACCTCCGCCGCGGCCGGCCGGCTCTCCGGCCACCTCGGCCGGCGCGGCGCCCTCTACGTCTCCATCGGCGTGACCGCGGCCGGCCTGCTGCTCTCCCTCGCCGAGTCCCTGGTCTGCGCCCTGCTCGGCCTGGTCCTGATCACCGCCGGCTTCTTCGCCGGCCACGCCACCGCCTCCTCCTCGGTCGGCCGCACCGCCACCGAGGGCCGCGCCCAGGCCTCCGCCCTCTACCTGATCGCCTACTACCTCGGCAACAGCCTCGGCGGCACCCTCGGCGCCGACGCCTACCACGCCACCGGCTGGCCCGGCGCCGCCACCGTCGGCCTCACCGCCATGGCCCTCGCCGCCGCCGTCACCCTCTACGCCACCCGCCGGGCCCACGCCGCCCGGCGCTCAACACCCGCTGTCCGGGCCTGAGCACGCGGAAGAGCCCGTATCC
>NZ_JBHVFE010000620.1:0-4319 GCF_042801945.1 Kitasatospora sp. NPDC057542 | reverse complement strand
CCGTAGGACCGGGCGCCCGGCCCGACGCCGGAGTCCGCGGCCGGGGCTCAGTGCCCGGCGAGCGCCTTCTCCCCCGCCTCGCGCATCGCCGCCAGCGGCCCGGGCGTCCGCCCGGTGAAGGCCTCGCTCTGCAGCACCGCCTGGTGCACCAGGAGGTCCAGCCCGCCCAGGACGGTCGCCCCGCGCCCGGCACAGGCGGCGGCCAGCGCCGTCGGCCACGGGTGGTACAGCACGTCGAACAGTGCGCCCGGCTCGGCGGGCAGCGCGTCGGCGAAGACGTCGGTCGCGCCGACCGGCGTGGTGGAGACGGTCAGCGGCCGGGCCAGCGCCTGCGCGCCGTGCTCCCAGTCGGCGGTGCGGACGGCCACGCCGAGCCGCTCGCCCAGCTCGGCCATCTCCCGGGCCCGCTCGGCGCTGCGCACGTAGACCGTCACCTCGCCGGTGCAGATCTGGGCGAGCGCGGCCAGCGCCGAGGAGGCGGTGGCCCCGGCGCCCAGCACGGCCGCCTCGGGCACCTCGGTGATCCCCCGCTCGCGCAGCGCGTTGACCAGCCCGGGAACGTCGGTGTTGTCCCCGGTGCGCCGGCCGTCGGCGGTGAACACCACGGTGTTCACCGCGTCCACCGAGCGGGCCGTCGCGCTGACCTCGTCGAGCAGCGGGATGACCGCCCGCTTGAGCGGCATGGTGAGCGACAACCCGGCCCACTCGGCCTCGTCCAGGGCGGCGACGAACCCGGGCAGCCCGGCCTCGTCGACCTCGAAGCGGTCGTAGCGCCAGCCGTCCAGCCCGAGCGCCGCGAAGGCGGCGCGGTGCAGGTCGGGCGAGAGCGAGTGGGCGATCGGCGAGCCGAGTACGGCCGCCCGGTGCTTGCTGGTCAACGCTGCCCCTCCGTGAACTGTCTTCCGACCGTGGCTACTTCTTGGTGGTGCAGTGGCCACGCGCCTCGTCGAAGCCGTTGCCGGCCGCCAGGCAGAACTCCTTGACGTTGGCGTAGTGCTCCTTGCTCGTCTCGGCGAACCGGGTGCTGGTCGGGGACATCGCGATGAAGTACAGCCACTTGCCGTCCGCCGGGTGCAGCACCGCGTTGATCGCGTCGTCGCCGGGGTTGGAGATCGGACCGGGCGGCAGGCCCTGGTTGATGTAGGTGTTGTACTTGTTGGACGCGTCGTCCATGTCCTTCCTGTCGAGCTCCTTGCGGCCCAACGAGTACTGGAGCGTGGTGTCCATGCCGAGCCGGTGGTTGATCTCGCCGCCGGCGGCCAGCCGGTTCTGGATGGTCTTGGCCATCTTGGCGAAGTCCTCGGGGTTGTTGCCCTCGCGCTGGAGGATGCTCGCCTCGATGAGCACCTCGTAGCCGGTCTTCAGCCCCACCGAGGCGGCCTGGGAGTCCAGGCCGGCGTACTTCTCGGTGGCGTTCTTCACCATCTGCTTGAGCAGGTCCTCGGGCTTCATGCCCTCGGCGACGTTGTAGCGGGTCGGCCAGAGGAAGCCCTCGATGTTGCCCTGCGCGTACGCCGGCAGGCCGAGGTCGTTGACCTGGGCCTTGGCGACGCCCGCCGTGGTGCCCGGCTGCAGCTTCAGCTTGGTGTCGATCAGGGTGTAGATCTCGGTGGAGTTCTTGCCCTCCGGGACCACGATCGCCGCGCCGCCCGCCTGGTTGAGCAGCTCCTTGAGCGCGGAGGCGGCCGACATCTCCTTCTTCAGCACGTAGTAGCCGTACTGGATGGTGCTGCACTTGGGCTCGGCCTTGCAGGCCGCGGAGAACGCGTCGACGCTCTTGACCACACCGGCGGTCTTCAGCGCCAGGCCGATCTGCCCGCCGACCGCGCCCTTCTTGACCTCGACCTGGACGGGGGTGGTGCCCTCGCCGGTGAAGTCCGGCGCGGGGCCGAAGTGGTCCTGCCAGAAGCCGTAGCCCCACCAGCCGGCCCCGCCCACGGCGCCGAGCAGTACCAGCGCGACCAGCAGGCAGGCGCCGCCGTTGCGGCGGCCCGACTTCTTGCCCTTCTCCTTGCGCTTCTTCTGGGCCTCGCGGGAGTCGTCCTGCTCCCCGAGGAAGCCGGCCTCCCCGGTCTCGGCGTGCTCGTCGAGGTACCCGTCGTCCTCGTGGCGGCCGTCCTCCTGGCCGTCCCACTCGTCCTTCCCGCCCTCGCGAGCGGCGCCCACCGGGTCGGCGCCGGCCTCCAGAGCGGCGGCCTCGGCCTCCCAGTCGATCCCGTCCGGGCCGGGGCCGGCGGCCGGCGCGGGCTCCGCGGCCTGCTGCGGCCGGGCCTGCTGCCGCGGCGCCTGCTGCGGCTGGACCTGCTGCTGCGGCACCTGCGGCCGGCCGCCGGGGAAACCCTGCTGCTGGTAGCCCTGCTGCTGCATCGGCGTCTGCTGCTGGGGCATCTGCTGCTGCGGGTAGCCCTGCTGCACCGGCTGCTGCTGCGCGTACCCCTGCTGGGGGTAGCCCTGTTGCGGCACCTGCTGCGGGTAGCCCTGCTGACCGCCCGGGAAGCCCTGCTGCTGCATCTGCTGCTGGGGCACCTGCTGCTGCGGGTAGCCCTGCTGCGCCATCATCTGCTGCTGCATCTGCGGCGTCATCTGCTGCTGCGCGTACCCCTGCTGCACGTCCCCGTACGGCTGCTGGGCCGCCTGGCCCTGCTGCGGGTACTGCTGCTGCCACTGGCCGTCCTGCTGGCCGGGGACCGGCTGCCGGCCGTCGTACCCGGGATCACCGGGGTGCCACGGCTCGCCCTGGGGGTTGTAGCCCCCGCCCAGATCGGTCATCGATCCCCTTAACCGACGGTGACGACCGGAGGATCAAACCGGCCGTCCGGGACGACGCGGTCCCGGCTGATTCTCGAACCGGCGTGCTAGCGCAGCGCCTGGAGGGAGACGTTACCGTACCGCAGCCTTACCCCCGCCCGGGCGGAAGCACCGTCAGTGAGCGATCTCACCGACGGCACACAACACCGTCACGGTGTCGTCGCACCGGTGCCCGAAGGTGCCCCCGCCCCACCCGGCGCCGCCGGGTCGGAGGACGGGCCCGACGCCGGGGCGCTCGGCTCGGCCGCCGCCCGGTTGGCGTTGAACTCCGCCACGTTGCGTTGCTGCACGTCGAAGCTGTCGGTGAAGCGGGTGTCCCCCGGCCTCACGGTGACGAAGTACAGCCAGTCCCCCGGCGTCGGGTCCAGCGCCGCCATGATCGCCTGCCGCCCGGGGTTGGAGATCGGGCTCGGCGGCAGCCCGGGGTGCAGGTAGGTGTTGTACGGGGAGTCCAGCTTGGTGTCGGTCACCGAGGTGTTCAGGGTCGAACGGCCGAGCACGTAGTTGATGGTGGAGTCCAGCTGCAGGGGCATGCCCTTGGCCAGCCGGTTGTAGATGACCCGGGCCACCTTGCCCATGTCCTCGGTGTTGTCGGCCTCGCCCTGGACCATGCTGGCCACGGTGACCAGCCCGTACACGCTCTGCCCGAGGTTCTGGGCGACCACGGTGGCGTCGTCCCGGTTGAACTCCGTGCCGGCCCGGTCCACCATCTGCTTCAGCAGGTCCAAGGCGGTGGTGTCCTCGGTGACGCTGTACGTCGCCGGGAACAGGTAGCCCTCCGGGCTGCCGTTGGTGAAGTCCGGCAGGCCGAGCTCGGCCCCGTGTTCCTGGACGGTCTTCAGGGCGGTGCCCTCGGGCAGGTTCAGCTTCCTGTCGATGGCCGCGTAGATCTGGTGGCCGCGCCAGCCCTCGGGGATGGTCAGGCCGTTGGCGTTGGCCGGGTCGATCAGGATCGCCAGCGCCGCCGCGGCCGACATCTTCTGCTTCAGCGTGTACGTCCCGGGCTGGATCCGCCCGGCCGCCGCCGCGCTGCCCTTCGCGGCCCGGGTGAAGGCGAGCGAGCTGGCCACCACCCCGTTGCGGACCAGCGCGGACGCGATCTGGGAGAGGCCGGCGCCCTCCGGCACCGAGACCTGCACGCTGCCGGTGCCCGGTCCGGGGAAGTCGGCCGCGGTCGGGGGTCTGCGCTGCGACTGCAACCAGGTGTACCCGGTCAGCCCGATCCCGCCGAACACCGCGACCAACGCGAGCGCGGTCAGCCCGCAGGCCAGTCTGTCGCGCCGCCGACGCGGATCCGGCGCATCGAGGCGCGGGCGGGGCGCGCCCGGCGGACGGCCCTCCGGCTCCGGCACCGGCGCACCCAGGTGCCCGGGGGTGAGCCCCGGGTGGAAGTCCTGGTCGGTCATGGCTCGCGCCCCCTCGACGGTCCCAGATCGATCCGGATCGATGCGAATCGATCCAAAACGGACACGGAAACGAATGAAGAGGGGTCCGTGCGGACGCGTCCGCAC
>NZ_JBHVFE010000619.1:0-4319 GCF_042801945.1 Kitasatospora sp. NPDC057542 | reverse complement strand
ACCGTCACCGTTCGCCGGTGACGGCCCCACAGTCTTCGGTGCGGCTCAGCGGAGCTTGACCGGCTCGACGATCAGGTCGCCGTCCTGGTGGCGCAGCACGGAGACGGCCAGGTCCGGGAGCTTGCCCTTGGCGGCCATCGCCTTCAGGTCGGCGACCAGCGGCGAGCCTTCGTCGAGGTAGAAGCGCAGCGGGGTCGACGGCTTGGAGGCGGCGAGGTCCACGATGTCCTGGGCGTTGCGGCGGGTGATCGCCCATGCCCACAGCTGCGCGGTGCTGCCCTGGTTGCGGTTGAGCACGCTCAGCCAGAGGTTGTCCTCGATCCCGGCCCAGTCCGGGGTGGTCTCGCCGTAGAGGCGGGCGCCGGCGAGGGAGACCTGCAGCCGGCCGTCCTGCGGGTGGTCGGACTGGATGGCGGCGACCCGCTGGGCCAGTCCGAAGTGCGCGCCGTCGCCGCGCAGCTGGGCCCGCCCGACGGTGCCCCGCCAGCCGGCAGGGCCGGAGTCCGGCTGGGCGTTGCTGAGGACGGCGAAGGCCAGGCAGCCCGCGACGGCGACCACGGGCACGCCCGAGTGGAACCGGGACCAGATGGTCCGGCGGGCACCGGGGGCCGGTGCGGTGCTCGGCCCGGCGAGCGCGCGGCGGCCGAACGCGGGCAGCAGGGCGGCGGCGAAGCAGATCACCCCGACGACCAGCAGCTGGTGGATCATCTTCTCGTAGAAGTACGAGGTGGTGCCCGTCGTGAGGAGCTGGTACCCCATCACGCCGAAGCAGAGCAGCGAGACCGCGGCGAGCGAGGCCAGCGCGACCTTGCGCGCGCGGTTGGCGCGTGCGCTGCGGGTCAGCAGGCCCAGGAACGCGGCCGCCACGAGGGGGAAGAGCAGGTGGCGTCCGGTCGGGCTGATGGCGCCGGGAAGGGTCAGGACGTCCGCCGAACCGGCCGATCCCATGTTGATGTACGGCGGGAACAGCGCGAGGGCGCCGGTCACCGCGGCGGTGGCCAGCACGGCCGGCCAGTGCCGGAGGCAGTCCCGCCGGTGCACGACGGCCCAGGCGAGGACCACGGCTCCGACGGCCGGCAGCAGCAGGTAGTGGCCGAAGGAGATGCCGACGGTCAGGGCGCCGAGCGCGGTGATCTGCTCGTGGAAGCGGCTGAGCGGCCTGATCGCCAGGGCGATCAGCAGGGCGAACAACCCGAGCGCGAAGATCTCGCTCAGGAAGCCGCGGGCCTGGAGCTGCGGCACCTCGCCGACGACCAGGTAGACGGCGGTGGGCAGCGCGAGGGCCAGGCCGCGCCAGCCGCGCAGCGCGTGTCCGGCGACCCGCTGCACCGCCCACAGGACGGCGACCGCCAGACCTGCCGTGGCCAGGGCGAACAGCAGGACGAAGAACGACAGCTGGGCGAGCGCGGGGCCCTGGGTGGCACCGCCGTGCACGAAGCTGGTGATCACGGCCATCGTCAGGTGACTGCCCTGCGGGTAGGTGTCGAGGCCGTCCGCGACGGTGGCGGCGGCCTCGCTCTTGTGCAGGGCGGTCAGACCGCCCAGGCGCAGGATGGTGTCGTACAGCGCCGTGTGCCGGGCGAGGTCCTCGTACAGGATGATCAGGCCCAGCCGCTCGGTGGCGTTCCGGCGGACGACGGGGTACAGCGTGAACGCGACGGCCGCGGCTGCCGGCAGCAGCAGGGCGAGGTCCCGGGTGGGAACCAGCCGGCGCAGCCGCGCCCACGGCCGCTCGGCCCGCCCGGCGGGCCGGGGGCCCTGGAGGAGCAGGATCGCGATCAGCGGCACGGCGGTGGCCTCGGCGAGCGCCACCGGGTGCAGGCCCCACGGCCAGTAGCTGGCGAGCAGGCTGAGTGCGCAGGTCCAGCCGATCAGGACGCCGCCGGAGATCATCAGCCGGTCGAAGGCGGTGGCCCGGGAGCGGATGAGGGTCGCGGCGGCGAACCAGACCAGCCCGAAGCTCAGCAGATCGGCCGAGACCAGGTGGAACAGCGGCGGGAGGACGAGGAGGGCCGCGGCGAGCTGGAGCTGTGCGGCGTTCGGCCGTTCGAACCGGGCCCATGGGCGCTGCCGCTCAGTCCCCGTGCCCGGGCTCGTTCTGTCCGGTGTGCCGATGGACTCGGCAAGCGCTGTCATGGATGCGATTCCCCACAAGTGATGCTGAGCCTTCAGAAAACAGGCAGTAAGTATCGGGGTGACAAGTCTGCCGCATCGGCGGCGTGCCGGGGGTGTCGGGGGGTCGTCCTCGCACGGATGGGTGGCGTCGGCTGTCAGAAAAGTGATATCACTTTGCCATCAGATGCGGATGCCCGACCAAGGAGTCGCTCCCATGACCACACCGCGTTTCACCGTCGAGGACGGCCCTGTCCTGGACATCCCGGTCCCCAAGATCACCGAACGGGTCATCACCGGGGCGGCCGGCCTGCCGGTGCTCGGCGGCGCGCTGCTCGGCCTGCTCGCCGGGGTCGGCTCGTTCATCGTCGGTGCGGCCCAACTGGCCGCCCGCACCAACGCGTTGGGCATCGCCCTGATAGTCGTCGGGCCGCTGCTGGTGCTCGGCTCGGTGTTGCTGATGTGCGGCCTGACGGTGGTCTCGCCCGGCCAGGCCCGGGTGGTCCAGCTGCTCGGCCGCTACCGGGGCACCGTCCGCGCCGAGGGCCTGACCTGGCTGAACCCGTTCACCAACCGTCGGCACATCTCGCTGCGGATCCGCAACCACGAGACCGAGACCGCCAAGGTCAACGACGCGGACGGCAACCCGATCGAGATCGCCGCCGTGGTCGTCTGGCAGGTCGAGGACACCGCGATGGCGGTCTTCGAGGTGGACGACTACGCCGACTTCGTCGCCATCCAGACCGAGACGGCCGTGCGGCACATCGCCACCAGCTACCCGTACGACGCCCACCACGAGGGCCAGTTGTCGCTGCGTGACGGTGCGGACGAGATCGCCCGCAAGCTCTCCGCCGAGATCTCCGCCCGGGTGGCCTCGGCCGGAGTGCGAGTCGTCGAGTCCCGGATCACCAGGCTCGCGTACGCTCCGGAGGTCGCCCAGGTGATGCTCCAGCGCCAGCAGGCCGGGGCCGTGGTCGCGGCGCGCAGGCTGATCGTCGAGGGCGCCGTCGGTATGGTCGAGGAGGCGCTGGACCGGCTCGCCGAACGCGATGTCGTGGACCTGGACGAGGAGCGCAAGGCCGCCATGGTGAGCAACCTCCTGGTGGTGCTCTGCGGCGACCGCGGTACCCAGCCCGTCGTGAACACGGGCTCCCTCTACCAGTAAGGCGAGGCCTTGGCGACGGAACGGAAGAAGCTCCTGTTGCGGCTGGATCCTTCAGTTCACGACGCACTCGCCCGATGGGCCGCGGACGACCTGCGCAGCACCAACGCGCAGATCGAGTTCCTGCTCCGCCGCGCGCTCGCCGACGCGGGCCGGATGCCCGGCGGCGCGGCCCGGCTTCCCCGGCGCGGACGCCCGCCCAAGCAGAGCCCGGCCGAGGACGGCCCGGCCGAGAACAGCCCCGAGCGAGGCGGCTCCGACGCGAGCTGACCGGAGGCCGGGCACACGAAGACCCTTTCGGAGACCGACATGGACCTGCCCGCCACCCTCCCCGAGAAGCTGTACCTGCTCGCCTACGACCCGCGGCGCGGACGGACCACCCAGCACTCCTCGCTCAACCTGCTGCTGCAGGCGGCGGCGCTGACCGAGCTGTTGCGCCGGGGCCTGCTGTACGAGGAGGGCCGCAAGGCCGTCGCCCGGGTCCGCGCCGACGCCGTCGAGGCCGGCCTCGACCCTTACAGCGCCCGCCTGTTGGGCCAGATCCGAAGGGCCCGGCCGCAGAGCTGGAGCTCGTGGGCCGGCCGGGCCAGGAGCGTCGGGCGCGACCAGCCGATCCGCTGGGTCCGGGACGGCCTGGCGGACTCCGGCCGGATCGCCCTCCGGCCGCACCGGGTGGCCGGGTTGTTCCCGGTGACCCTGGTCACCCTGGCCGACCCCGGGGCCCGCGAGGCGCTGGCGGCCTCCGTCGCCGGGGCGCTGAAGGGACCGCTCAGCCGGGTCGACCCGGCCGACGCGGCGCTGACCGCCCTGGTCGCGGCGGGGAAGCTCCGCTCGGCGCTGAGCTCCAGGGAGCGCAGGGAGCACCGCGGCCGGATCGGGAAGCTGGCCCCGGCGGCCGGCCCGGTCCCGCGCGCGCTCGGCAGGGCCCTGGCCTGGCGGATGGCCGGCCACGCGGCGGAGAGCGCGGCCCTGGGCTGACGGGCCGTCCACGGGGGCGCCGGCCCGTCCCCGGCGCGCGGAGCCCGGTCGCCGGTCAGGCGTCCGG
>NZ_JBHVFE010000618.1:0-4333 GCF_042801945.1 Kitasatospora sp. NPDC057542 | reverse complement strand
GGGGCTCGGGCGGGGGGCTGCCCGGGGCCGCCGCGCCGCGCCCGATGCCGCCCGCCCGCCCGCCCCCCCGACGCGCCCGACCGCCCCCGCGGCCGGGCGCGTCGCCACGCCCGCCCCGAGCCGCGCCCGACCACCCGCCCCGCGCCGTCCCGGCCACCCGTCGCACGCCACGCCCGACCATCCACCACCGCGCCACGCCGAGCGACTCGCCTCCGGTCGACGCGCCGTCAGTCCCGCAGCCCAGCTCTGGTGGCGGGCCCACCCGGCCGCCCGTACGGTCGACACGGCCGCACCCACCAGCCGTCACCGCCCGCGCACAGCGCGTCAGCCCACACCGCTGGACCGTGCGGGAGACCACGACACCAGCACGTATTCCGTGCGCGCCGAAAGAAAACAGGTCACCGCTCATGCCCACGCGACGGGTCCACCACCTGGCCGCGGCCACTGCCGCCGCCACCGCCCTGACCACCGCCCTTGCCGCGCTGGCCGCCGCCCCGGCGGCCCGCGCCGACATCGGCGACCGGCTGCACTTCGTCCGGCCCGGCCAATCGATTCAGCGGGCCGTCGACGCCGCCCGGCCCGGCGACATCCTCCAGCTGCTCCCCGGCACCTACCGGGGCAGCGTCCGCATCACCACCCCCGGCCTCACCCTGCGCGGCTCCGGCGCGGACAGTGTGATCACCCCCGGGGCCGACACCGAGAACGCCTGCGCCACCGCCGGGCACGGCATCTGCGTGGTCGGCACCGAGGAGCACCCGCTGTCCGGCATCACCGTCGACAGCCTCGCCGTCACCGGCTTCCGCAAGAACGGCATCGACGCCAGCGGCACCACCGGCCTGACCGTCAGCGGTACCTACGTCCACGGCAACGCCCAACAGGGCATCAGCCAGGAGATGTCCACCCGGGCCGTCATCCGCGGCAACCACTCGACCGACAACGGCCAGTCCGGCGTCTTCCTCGCCAACTACGCCTACCGCGAGGGCGGCTCTCCCGACACCGGCGGCACCGTGGTCGAGGGCAACCAGCTGACCGGCAACCGGATCGGCGTCACCGTCCGCCGGCTGCGCGGGCTGGCCGTCCAGGACAACGGGATCAGCGGCAACTGCGCCGGTGTCGTCGTGGTCGGCGACGAAGGCGTACCCCGCGCCGGGGACCTCGACGTCCGGCACAACACCGTCGTCGCCAACAACAAGTTCTGTCCGGCCAACCCGCGCCTGGGCGCCATGCAGGGCGCCGGGATCGTGCTCACCGGTACCGAGGACACCCGGGTGACCGACAACGAGGTCCGCGACAACACGGGCACCTCGGACTTCTCCGGCGGCATCGTGCTCTTCAAGAGTGTCGTCGGCGCCCCCAACGCCCGCGCCGTGATCACCGACAACCGCCTGAGCGGCAACGGCCCGGCCGACCTCGCCGACCGCGACAGCGGCGCCGGCAACACCTTCGCCCGCAACACCTGCGAGCGCTCCGAGCCGGCCGGTCGCTGCTGATCCCCGGCCCCCTCGCCCCCGCCGCCCCAGGAACTCCCAAGGACCCGAGGAATCCAGCCATGACCACCGCACCCGCCCACACCAGTCCCCAGGCCGCGATGCGCCTGCGCGAGCTCGTCTTCGGAGCCGCCTGCGCCGCCGCCGTCCGCGCGGCCGCCCGGCTCGGCGTCGCCGACGCGCTCGGCGACACCCCGGCGACCGTCACCGACCTCGCCGCCGTACTCGACACCGAGCCCCGACAGCTGCGCCGCCTGCTGCGCGCGCTCACCTGCTACGGGATCTTCGTGGAGAGCGGCGACGACCGCTTCGAGCACACCGAGATGTCCCGGCTGCTGAGGGAGGACGCCCCCAACTCGCTGCGCTACATCTCCCTCTGGTGCACCGAGCCGTGGACCTGGGAGGCCTGGCCGAGACTGGACGAGGCGGTCCGCTCCGGCCGCAACGTCTTCCCCGAGCTGTTCGGCAAGGAGTTCTTCGACTACCTGCACAGCGACGCGGGTGACTCGGCGAAGGTCTTCGACAAGGCGATGACCACCTCCAGCCGGCAGTCCGCCGAGGACTTCGCCGAGTACCTGGACCTCACCGGCATCGACTCGGTGGCCGACATCGGCGGCGGCCAGGGCCACGTGCTGGCAAGCCTGCTGGAGAAGCACCCCGCGCTGCACGGCACCCTGCTCGACCTGCCCAAGGTGGTGGCCGGGGCCGACCCCCGGCTCCAGAAGGGCGGCGCCTTCTCCGCCCGGGCCCGACTGGTGCCGGGAGACTGCCGGGTGGAGATCCCGGTCCGTGCCGACCTCTACATCATCAAGAACATCCTGGAGTGGGACGACGACAGCACCCGCCGCACCCTCACCAACGTGGTGAAGGCGGGCGGCTCCGGCGCCCGCGTCGTGGTGGTGGAGAACCTGGTCGACAACAGCCCCTCGATGCGCTTCACCACGGCCATGGACCTGATGCTGATGCTCAACGTGGGGGGCGCCAAGCACTCCGAGGAGAGCATGGTCGGGCTGATGGCGGAGGCCGGGCTGACGGTCGTCGCGGTCCGCCCTGTCAACCCCTACCTGCACGCCTTCGAGGCCACCGTGAACGGCTGAACCGCCGCCGTACGCACGGACGACCGCCGGTCCCCCGATTCACGGGGGCCGGCGGTCGTCCGCGTCAGCCGGGTCAGGCCTTGTGCGAGGACTCCAGGTGCGCGAAGACCACCACGTTGTCCAGGTAGTCCCGGCGCTTCTTGTCGTAGGCGCCGCCGCAGGTGATCAGCCGCAGCTGGGCGTCCGGCACCTTGCCGTACACCTTCTGGTCGGGGAAGGCGTCCTTGGCGAAAGTCTCCACCGAGTCCACCGAGAACACCGCGACCGTGCCGTCCATACGGTTGACCTCGACCTTGTTGCCCGGCCGCAGCAGCTTCAGCAGCAGGAACACTGCCGGGCCCTTGGCGGTGTCCACGTGCCCGGCGACGATCGCGCTGCCGCGCTCGCCCGGGGTGACGCCGTCCCGGTACCAGCCGACCAGGTTCTTGTCGTCCGGTGGCGGCGCGTTGAGCCGACCGGCCGGGTCCAGGGTCAGCTCGGTGAACGGCGCGTCCACGGCGATCTGCGGGATCCGCAGCCGGGTCGGCTGGGCGCGCCCCAGCACCGGCACCTGCGGCACGGCTGCCGGTGCTGCTGGTGCTGCCGGGGCAGCCGGGGCAGCCGGGACCGGGTGCGCGGCATCCGGCGGCCCGGGGACGACCGGTGCGGCGACAGCCGGGGGAACCGGCTGGCTCTCCGCCCGGTTGGTGCCCGGCCCGGTGTCCACCGAGTTGAAGATCAGCAGTAGTCCGACCGCTGTCGCGCCCATCCCCGCGCGCAGCAGCCGGGGAATTCCAGTGGCGGAACCGTCCGTCATTCCTGTCCTCCGCTCAACCGGTTCCACGACGGGCCCGCCGCCCCCGGCTCGCCCGCCCCGTCTGGGGTGGCGCCCGGAGGCGGCGGGAGCAGGACGTCAGGCGTCAGACGACCGCGCCGGAGGTGCGGCGGCCGCGGCGAAGGGCGTACGCGCCGACTCCGAGGCCACCGAGCAGCAGCACCGCGCCGGAGGCGAGGCCGCCGCCGGTCGACGCCGTACCGCCGCCACCGGCGTGCACGCCGCCGTGCGGGGACTTGTTGTCCTCGCCCCGGCCTTCGTTGCCCCGGCCTTCGTTCCCTCGGCCTTCGTTGCCCCGGCCTTCATTGCCCCGGCCTTCGTCGCCTCGGCCTTCGTTCCCTCGGCCTTCGTTGCCCCGGCCTTCGTTGCCCCGGCCTTCGTTCCCTCGGCCTTCGTTGCCCCGGCCTTCGTTCCCTCGGCCTTCGTTGCCCCGGCCTTCATTGCCTCGGCCCTCGTTGCCCCGGCCCTCGTCGGAGCCCTTGTGCTCGTTGCCGCCCTTGTGCTCGTCGTCGCCCCCGGAGTTTTCGGACTTCTCCTGCCAGGTGAGGTTCTTGTCCTGGGTTGGGGCGCCGTCGGCGAATGCCATGGGGGTACCGACGGCCAGGACGGCGGCGACGGCCGCCCCGGTGAGCAGCGTGCGTGTAGGACGCATGAGGATGATCCTTCCGGCGCGCAGGACCGCGACCGCCGGCACGATGCCGGACAAAGGGACCCGCGGAGGAGGCGCCTGATTTACCGTCACCCACTGCGCGGCCGCCTGCCACCGGAGCGTGGCTGTGGCGGCACGGAGCGTGCGCCAGTTGGGTGGAGTCCTGGGCGTGTTCACTCGGGTGCCGGGCGCGATCCGGGTGAATCCGATCCGCTCCGCGGCTGGTCGCGGGGCGTCCACGGGCCGGAGCGCACACATGGGCCCGCCCCCGGCGCACTGCCGGGGG
>NZ_JBHVFE010000617.1:0-4352 GCF_042801945.1 Kitasatospora sp. NPDC057542 | reverse complement strand
GTCGAGGGCAGAGCAGCGGCCCTCGACCGACCTGGCGCCGTGTCGGCAGCCGAACACCGGGGTACGTCCGGGACGACAACCTCCCGAACCGACAAGGACCATGACCGACCTGAGCAAGCCCATCGCAGCGAGGCCGGTCTTCGACCCCGCCGTCCCCGTCGAGACCCAGGACGCCGTACGCGACCTGGCCGCCCTCCAGCCCGCGCTGCTCGCCGCCGACCGTGACGCCGGCGCCCTGCTGGTCTCCTACATGGGCGGCAGCGCGCTCCTGCGGAGGGGTCTGGCCGCCGCCGCGCTGGGAGGAGCGGCTGCCCTGGCCCCTTGGGCCTACGGCTCGTGATCGGAGCGCCGGACGAGGCCGGACAGCGCGTCGGCGAGGTCATCAGCCAGGCTCTCGAAGGCATCCGGCTCTGCGGGCTGCTCGCGCTCTCGGTCGGAGCCGTGCTGGCGATCACGCTGGTGGGCCACCAGGTGTCGGAAAGCCGGCGGATGAACCGCCACCTCGGCCGGGCCCGCGGGCACTACGTTCACCCGCACTGGCTGACCGAGGACGCCGTGCAACTGCTCGCCAGAGCCCAGCAGGCGGCGGACACGATCCGTGCCTCCCGGTTGCACCAGGACGACCTGGGCGGCCTGCGGGTCGAGACCGAGGCCCAGCTCCCGCACTGGCTGTGGAGGATCGCCGACTCCCTGCACCAGTACAGCAAGATGGCGAAGACCGGCCCCAGCGGTGCCGACACCCGGGACCCCGCAGTCCAGAGCCTGCCGCATGCCGAGCGCAGCACCCTCGCCGACGTCCTCGCCGGAATCGAAACGCAGGTGGCCGCGCTGGAGGACTACGCCCGCCAAGCACACGAGGTCGACCTGGCCGTCGCCGACCGGACCATAGCTGACCAGTTTGAGCTCCGTAGTGCAGCCGTACGGGACCTGGCCGCCAAGAACGCTGCAGTGCAGGCCGAGACCGCTGAGATCGCACCGATGGCGGCCGGTGCTACCGCCGTGGCCAAGACCCTCACCGAACTGCGGGCGGAACGGGACAGCGAGCATTGAGCTCCGCGCCCCGATGCCGCCGAAGGTCCCGGCAGGGAACACGCAGCCCGTGCGCTTCAACGAAGTACCGGGCCCGGCGGCTCAGGCATTCTGGCGCCCGCGGGGTCAGCGGCACTCGCGCGTCAGCCCTCATGCCTGGTTCCTGTCGTGGGAGGGGTGAAGCACCGCCGCGGCGATCTCCCGTACGCGGTCCCGGGTGAT
Organism: Kitasatospora sp. NPDC057542; assembly: GCF_042801945.1. Classification (NCBI taxonomy): domain Bacteria; kingdom Bacillati; phylum Actinomycetota; class Actinomycetes; order Kitasatosporales; family Streptomycetaceae; genus Kitasatospora; species Kitasatospora sp. NPDC057542. The sequence continues at coordinate 3,101 of NZ_JBHVFE010000617.1, read as the reverse complement.
TCCCGTGCGCTGTTCGACGGCGAGGGGGTGGTCGGTGGGTTCGAGTTCGACGAGGGGTCGCTCGCCGACCGGCCGGGTGTGGACGTGGGTCTTCAGGTTGAGAGTCGTGGGCGAGTAGGCCAGGAGGTCAGTGGTGAGCCAGCCGAAGTAGGGGTTCTCCGCTTCCCGGCCGGGGGCGTCCCACAAGTCCGCCGCGCGGGAGAAGTTCTCGCGGCTGAGCGAGACCCAGACAGCCCAGGAAAACACCTCGCCGCTGCCGATGACCGGTATCTCGACCAGACCCTTGACGAAGTAGTGCTGCGCGCGGATCACGCACTGGTCCGACGAGAGCAGGCAGTCGTCCGCGTCCGCGAAGGCCGGATCCCACACGGCCGGGGCCTCGGCCGTGTAGTTCATGGGCAGCTCAGGGTGGTGCGCTCCACAGCACGAGCAGAGGAATCCGAGATCACTGGTCATGACGTGGAGCCTAGTGATCGCCTTCGCCGCCCTTGATCGGCACCCACCGGTACCACCAACGAGCAAGCAGACCACATCCAGCGTTCCTCAGGGGCGGCTGAAACGCTCCCGGGCTATCACGCGACCGTGCTGGTCGCCGCACTTAACGAGTGGCTGTGAGACACCGTTCGTTGCGACCATGCGGCAGTGAACGCACTTCTTCCCGACGGGTGGACGATCGAGCAGGTCCGCTCCGCATCGGGTGACGCCAAAGCGGATCTGCTCTCGCTTGAACGGCTCGTCGTCGTCGAACAGCACGGCTTCGCCGACTATGACGTCCTCCAGCCCGACGTCATCATTGCCTTCCATGGCTATGACATGTGCCTTGCAAGAGTTGGTGAAGACTGGTTCATGGGGCAGCTCGACCCCGACGGATCAGTCATTTGCTGGGCTTCCTACGGCCCTGACCTGGCCGAAGCCATTCGCGGGTTGTGAGCTGCCAGGCGGCGAGCTCGATCATTTTCACAACACGCCCTACTTCTCCGACGGCGCGGTCGAGAAGGTCGCCCCGCAGTCCCGGGAGACGGCGCGGACGTTCCTGCAGCAGACACTGGAGCGGGACTGGCCGGGCTACATCAGCAGCCTGATCGCCGACGACAAGATCCGCACCGCCGGACCGAGGCGAGGACCCGAGGCCGGATGATTCTGCCTCGGGCCCCGTCGTGCGACGAGTGCTGCCTTGCTGCACCCGCGTGCTCTTGACGTGCTGTCACCTGCGGGTGGAACGTCGTGCAAAACCGCGCAACCGACTTGGCACGGGAGGGCATCATGACGCTACGGTTCGCCGGGGTGGATCCCGACACCGGCAAGGACGAGAGCCCGATGGTGTGGGTGGACGACGAGCAGAGGGAGTTGGTCGTCCAGGGCCTCAAGCCCGGCGAGGAGCTCCTGACGGAGATCGGCACGACCGAGTGGGTGCCCGGCCACTCCGTCGGCACCCCTAACCACGAGAACGTGACCCGCATCCCGCTGCGCATGGCGGCGATCATCAGGAAGGCGCTCGACGATGCAGAACGTGACGGCCTTCTCTGAGCTGCTGGCCGGCGCCCGGCACTCCGCGGTGCACCTGGAGATGCGCGACTCCTACGGCATCGTCGGCGAAGCCGAGGAGTTCGAGCAGTTCCAGCGGACCGGCGTGCACCCGGACCTCGATCCCGAGGGCGAGGGCTGGTCCGGTTGGGTGTCGATGATCCGGGCCGCCGTCGCCCGCGGTGTCGTGGTGCGCCGCGCCCGGATCGTCTCCGAGCCGGTCACCGAGTACATCCGCTACGAGCACGCCGGGACCGTGGTCAACCTCGCCGCCGGTGAACAGGTGCGCTGGCTGCCGCGACGCCGGGCCTCCGACCTCGCGCTGCCCGGGAACGACTTCTGGCTGTTCGACGGGACGATCGTGCGCTTCAACCACTTCACCGGCGACGGGGCCTCCGGCGGGCCGGAGATGTGCGAGGACCCCGCCGTGGCCAAGCTCTGCGCGGACGCGTTCGAGGCGGTCTGGGAGCGCGCCGTCCCGCACGAGCAGTACACCGTCTGACACCCGACCAAACGACCGGCTCCATGCCCGCATCCCCTTCCTCCAGCGCCCAGGAAGCCCGCCTGGCCGTCGCCGCGCGGCTGCGCGAGATCATGCAGGACGCCGGCCTTCAGGGGCAGGAGCCGGCCGCCCGGTGCGGCTGGAACGGCGCCAAGACCTCCCGCATCATCAACGCCAAGACCGCGCCCTCGGACGCCGACATCCGCACCTGGTGCCGGGCCTGCGGCGCCGACGACCAGGCCGAGGACCTGATCGCCGCCAGCCGGGCCGTGGACTCCATGTACGTCGAGTGGCGCCGCCTCACCCGCACCGGCCTGCGCCGGCTCCAGGAGTCCGCAGCGCCGCTGTACGAGCGAACCCGGCACTTCCGCTCCTACTCCTCCCGCGTCGTGCCGGGCGTCCTGCAGACCGAGGCCTACGCCACCGCGCTGCTTGCCACGGTGGCCGACTTCCGCCGCACTCCCAACGACGTCGCCGATGCGGTGAAGGCGCGCCTGGCCCGCTCCCGCGTCATCCGTACCGGCCATCACCGCTTCGCGATCCTGGTGGAGGAGTCCGTCCTCTACTACCGTCTCGGGACCGTCGAGACCATGGCCGAGCAGCTGGAGCACCTACGGGCCACCATGGCACTGTCGGCCGTCTCGCTCGGCGTCATCCCGTTCACCGCGCAGCGCACCATGTGGCCGGTGGAGACGTTCAACATCTTCGACGACGCCGAAGCCGGCGTGGAGCTGCTGTCCGCCCAGGTGACCGTCACCACGCCCAGCGAACTCGCTCTCTACGCCCAGGCGTTCGACCGACTCAAGACATTCGCGGTCTACGGCGCGCAGGCACGGGCCCTGATCGCCCGGGCCGCTGACTCCCTGGGCTGAATTCCTGCAAACGCGTGCAAACGCGTTGAGGGTCCGGCCGGTCACTCCCTACCGTCGATCCGTCGCCCGCAGTGACGGACCGGACACCCGGACGTTGCCTGGGGCGGGCGGCGAGTTGGGGCCGTTGCGCGGGCCCGCCCCCCGTCGGGCCCGCGCAGCCGTCACCGCCGACGAGAGAGCGGAGAACCGCCGTGGCCGCACAC
>NZ_JBHVFE010000616.1:0-4354 GCF_042801945.1 Kitasatospora sp. NPDC057542 | reverse complement strand
GGCCCGGACCCTGAACGCCCGGGCCTGCGGTTCAGACGTTGCCGAACTCGCCGCTGCGGACGGCGGCGACGAACGACGCCCAGGCCTCGGCCCGGAAGATCAGAGCCGGCCCCTGAGGGTCCTTCGAGTCACGGACGGGAGCCAGACCGGGGACGTCGGCAGCGACCTCGACGCAGTCGCCGCCGTTGTTGGAGTACGAGGACTTGGCCCAGGAAGCGCTGGACAGGTCTACGCGGTCGGTCATGATGGGAATTCCTTTCGGGCCCTGCGGATCATCTCCTGGGATGCGGCCTTCGGCAGCGCTTCCACCAGTAGCTGATCGTAGTCACTTTCCCATCCCGCAACCGCTGCGCGTGACCGCTCAAGGTGGCCCCTCGCCGTCGACTCCGCATACCCCACGACTGTGTGATCCGGGAGGTTCAACAGAACGACCGGCAGTGTGAAGGAGAGATTCTCGCCCATGCTGAACGGGGCGATCTGCACGGTGATGTTCGGGCGCTCGGCCAAGCCCTCAAGGTGTCGTAGCTGCTCGGCCATGACCTGAGGGCCGCCGACGGGGCGCAGCAACACCCCCTCCTCAATCACCGCGTGAAGCGTCGGAGGGCTCTTCTGGTCGAGGATCTCCTGTCGCAGGGCCAGATAGTCCGTGCGCTCATCCGCCTCGGCCGTAGTGATCGCACCACGCCGGACAGCCGCCTGTGCCAGCGCCCTTGCGTACGCAGGGGTCTGGAGAAGGCCGGGAACGATGATCAGGCCGACAGTGCGCAGCCGTCGGCACCGGGCTTCGGCGTCAGCGAACTCGGCGAATCCCTCAAGGAGTGCCGCCCGGCTGAATCGCCGCCACAACTCGAAGAATCGTTGGCCTGATCCGAACACCTCATCGGCCTTAACAGCCAAGGGGCGTGTTGGTGAACGCTTCCCATTCTCGACATATGAGATGTGCGCGCCCGAGTACCCCAGGCGCTTGGCCGTCTCAGTCTGAGACCACCGCCTTGCCCGGCGTGACCTGCGAAGTTCTTGGCCGAAGCGGATCTGTGGCGATGCCTGGGTGTCAACAACGGCTTCGGTCATGATCCTTCGGCTCCTTCACATGACATTGCTGTCAAAGGTAAGACGCTGGCAATCGTAGGGGCTTTCACGCCACCATGGCTACGCCTGGTGATTAACCGGAAGCACAGAGCGACTCGCGGAGGTTTTATGTCTGACGGGCGGAATCCCGAGTGGTGGTCCCATCTGCGTCCAAGTCGCGCAGGCCCGGCAGCTGGATGACACCGGATCAGGCACGCGCCGCGTGACTCCGCGCTCCTTTTCGTGCACCTTCTTCCGCCCCTCTGAGGTCCCCATGCTCACTGCCCGTCGCCCCCGCATGTTCGTCGCGCGCCTCGATTCCCGGGCCGAATCCACGCCCCTGGCCCGGTACTTGCTCCGCGCCTACCTCGCGGGTCTCCCTGCCGGCGACCGCTACACCGACACCGCCGAGTTGCTCCTGGGAGAGTTGTTCGCCAACGCGGTCCAGCACTGCGACGCGCCCGCCGACCGGCTCATCGAGGTCCGCTTCGCCCTCATCGGCTCCCGCCTCCGGCTGGAGGTGCACGACGCCGGCAGCGGCCGCCCGTCCCTCCGTGCCGCTGCGCCGGACGACGAGCACGGGCGCGGCCTTCTCCTCGTCAACGAGCTCGCCGAAAGCTGGGGCTGCGCCTCCCGGCCCGGCGGCATCGGCAAGTTCGTCTGGGCCCTCGTCGCCCCCGCCCCCACCCCGGCCCTCGTCACCGTCTGAAAGCCCGAACCCCCATGAATCTCTCCGCCCTCGCCCGCCACACCCTCTCCCGTGGCGCCACCCCCGCCGCGACCTATGCCCTCCTCGCCCGGCTCGGCCACCAGCCCCTGACCTGTGCCCGAGCCGTCTGCCACGCGCTCGACATCCCCGCCGCCGAGACCACCCTCCGCCTGGCCGACTGCCACGACGCGCTGCTCGCTGACCCCCGCCCCGACTCCGAAACCGACACCGGCGAACTCCTCGAAGCCCTCGGCGTCTTCGACGTCCCCGCCTCCCTCACCCCCACCGAACTCGCCGTCGTCGACCTCTTCCTGGTCGCCATCGACGCCATCGGCGGTATCCGCCCCGGCCACCAGCACGGCCTCACCCGCTGGTTCACCACCGGCAACCTCACCGCCGCCTACCTCTCCCTCGCCGCCGCCCAACCCCTGCCCCGCACCGGCGACCCCGCCCGCTACTGGACCGCCCTCGTCGCCGCCGGCGAACTCCTCACCACCACGCCCAACCCCGACACCCGCATCAAGTACGCCCTCGCCCACTGCCGCACCCAAGCGGCCAGCCACACCTGAAAACCCGTGTCGCACACAGGAAGTCGACCCCGACGACTTCCTGCGCAGCACGGTCGAACCGGCCTGATCAGCCGAGCGTGTCCACCACCGCAGGCCCGCGGCGGCCCTGTGGGGCAGCCGGACCCGAGGGCCGTCAGTTGCCGACGGCATCGGCGGCGCTCTTCCGCTTCCGCGCCACCCGGCATCAGGCGCCACGGACCACCACCCGGCACGGTGGCCGGGCGAGGCCGTGCTCCGGGGCGCTTCCGAGGGCACGCCGAGGCAGCCGTTCGGCCCCTCGGGCTGTGCGCCTCTGGTGTGGGTACCGCTCGCGCTGTATCCGGGAGGGGGCCGAATGTCGCTGTCGGATGGGGAACGCGTGCACGGCCGCAACAGGGCGAGGAAGGTGGTCCGTGACAAGAGCCCCAACCAACTGGGGACGCTGCGCAGTTGGCATCAGGGCGACTACGGAAGGCTCCCCGACAACCAGTTCGACCCCGCGGCCGTCCCCGAGCACGCCCGGTTGCTGCACGCCCACTACACCGCCCACTCGCAGTCCGGTGCGGGCTCCTCGGTCCAGAACGCGGCCACGGCCCCCCCGCGGCTTCGCCGAGTACACCGGTACGGGAAGCGACTGGGAGCACAACGTCAAGGTGGTGCTGGACTACATCAACAAGCGTGTCTACCTCACCGTGGGCACTACCAGTACTGGGCGTTGATCTTGAGCGCAGACCTGCTGCTTCAGTTGGGGTTGGCTCTTGCTGTGCCGGAGCCGCGAAGCGGCGCGATTCGCTGTGTTGTCAGTGGCGTGGGCTAGGTTGATTTGCAGCTTCCGAAGGGGGTGTTTCGCAATGTTGTCCGGGCGTCGGTACCGGCTTGAACTCGACTCGGCGCAGGCCGGGTTGTGTGAGATGTTCGGTGACATCTGCCGGGTGGTGTGGAACACCGCGTTGGAGCAGCGGCGGGAGTATCGGCGGCGGGGTGCGTGGATGAACTACGTGCCGCAGGCCGCCGAGCTGGTGGAGGCGAAGCGGGAGTTTCCGTGGCTCGGGGATGCGCCGTCGCATGTGTTGCAGCAGACCTTGAGGGACTTGGACCGGGCGTGCCGTGAGCACGGGACGTTCAGGGTCCGGTGGCGGTCGAAGGCCCGCTGGTCGCCGTCGTTCCGGTTCCCGGCGGGGAACCTGATCACGGTGGAGCGGATCGGCCGCAGGTGGGGACGGGCGAAGCTCCCGAAACTTGGCTGGGTCCGCTTTCGCTGGTCGCGGCCGCTGGGCGGCGAGGTGCGCTCGGCGACCGTCACCCGGCAGGGACGGCACTGGATGGTGTCGTTCCTGGTGGAAGACGGCAGGAACACTCCGGATCGGCACGCTCTGCCGGACCGGGCGGTCGGCGTGGACCGGGGCGTGAAGGTGGCCGCGACGACCAGCGACGCCACCTTCCACGACCGCGCATACGTCACCAAAGGTGAGGCGAAACGGCTGCGCCGCCTGCACCAGCAGCTCGCCCGGTGCGAGCGCGGCAGCAATCGCCGCCGGGCCGTGCTGGCGAAGATCAATGCGATCACCGGCCGGGTCCGCCACCGCCGTGCGGACTTCTGCGCGCAGACCGCCCACGCACTGACCACCGCGAACGCGGTAGTGGTGCTGGAAGACCTCCGTACGAGGAACATGACCGCCTCGGCGGCCGGCACCGTCGAGCAACCCGGCCGGGGCGTCCGGGCCAAGGCCGGACTCAACCGGGCCATCCTCGACAAGGGCTGGCACCTGCTCGAACGCGCGCTGCGCAACGCTGCGCGTTCCACCGGCACCCGTGTGGTGCTGGTGAATCCCGCGTACACGTCGCAGACCTGCAACGCCTGCGGGCATGTGGATCCGAAGAGCCGTGAGAGCCAAGCGGTCTTCGGGTGCACGGCCTGCGGGCACGGGGACCATGCCGACGTGAACGCCGCGAAGAACATCCTCAACGCCGCAGGGCATGCGGTGTCAGGGCGTGGAGACCTCGCCACGAGGCGGTCCGTGAAGCGCCA
>NZ_JBHVFE010000615.1:0-4376 GCF_042801945.1 Kitasatospora sp. NPDC057542 | reverse complement strand
GGGCGACGTTGGTGGTGAAGCCGCCGATGGCGACGTAGAGCGGGGTGCGGGTGTCCTGGAGGCCGCGCAGGACGCCGGTGGCGGCGAGCACGATGAGCATGGCGGGGATGCCGAGGACGCTGATGCGCAGGTAGGTGGTGGCGTGCGGGGCGGCCGTGGCGGAGGCGCCGAGGGCGTCGACGAGGGCCGGGACGGCCACCGGCGCGGGCGCCGGAACCGCCGGGGCGGCCTTGCCGGCCAGCGACTCCTTCGCGGGCGCCCGCAGGACGACCTCCGCGCCCGCCGTACGCGCCCGCTGCGCCTCCTGCTCCGCCGCGCGACGCTCCAGCAGCCGCAGCACGGCCGCCGCCCGCACGTACGCGGCCGGGCTGGCCGGGTACTTCGGACGGCTCGCGGCGAGCGCCCGCTGGGCCGCCTCGGCCTCCTTGAGCGCCTGCTCGGCCACCGTCACGGCCCGCTCGCGCAGCAGCCGGGCGATCTCGGTCTCGGCCTTCGCCAGCCGCGACTTCTCCGCCGTCAGCCGCCGCCCGAACCGGGTGGCCCGCTCCTCGGCGACCTCTGCCGCGTACTCGGCCTCGGCCAGCTGCTCCTCGAACCGCTCCTCGGCGCGCAGCCGCTGCGCCGCGGACATCTCGGCGGCCGCCCGGGCCGCCCTGTCCCGCTGGCGCAGCAGCAGCGCGAAGCCGAGCGTCGCGATCACCGCCGCGACGCCCACCGAGCGCACCAGGATGGTGTCCTGACTGAAAAGCAGAGCGGCCAGTGCGGCGACCAGCAGCACGCCGGCGGCGGTGGGGGGAAAGACCCGGCCGAGGACGGAGGAATGACGGTGGCGTCCGCGAGACATGTCCAAGAAACTAGCGTGCGAATTGGGGCCGTGTCAGCCCAGGGTCCCCTTCTGCCCTTGACAGCGTGCGGTTTTTACCGCACGTGCCCGGCTTCTCACCCAAGATCACGAAGAATGCCCTGCTCAGCGAGGTCTCAGCGGTGCGATGCCGCCGGGCCGCCCGGGTCGTCGTGGTTCTCCGGCAACTTGCACACGTGCTGGATCCAGAGCGCCGCCGCGATCACCGCGGCCCCCGCCAGCACCGCGAGCCCGGCCGTCACGGCCTGGTCCTTGCGGGCCGGCACGTCCAGCTCGCCCAGCAGGTAGATCCCGGCCCCCGCGTAGACGCCGGTGACCACCGCCGAGACCAGCGCGCTGGCCTGCCCCAGCACCACCGCCCGGGCCGCCAGCAGCGGGTCGACCCCCTTCGCCCCGGGCTGCCGCTCGCGCACCGCCTTCAGCCGGGCCCGCAGCGACAGCGCGGTCGCCAGCAGGATCACCGCCACCGCCGCCAGCACCACCGGCGCCGCGGCCGGCACGGCCGGCAGCGTGTCCACGGAGGCCCACAGCTTGGAGCCGGCCCAGGACAGCGCCGTCGTGGCGGCGGTGATGCCGATCAGCAGGCGGAGGCGAAGCAGCTTCACTCGGAGGGGGTCCTTCCCGGGTACCAGAACCGGCCGGGCCGCCCGGTGGCCCGGCGCGGCGACGCCAAGCCACCGTACCGGGCCCGGCCGGGCGGTCACCCGCGCGAACGGCTGACACCTAGTCGTACGGCCGGGCCCCCGGTCGAGTTCCCTGATCAACGACCCGGTCGTCGGCCCCGCGGGCCTACTCCGGCAGCGTCAGCCGGATGTCCTCGCGGCGCTTCACGCCCTGCGCGTCCGGGCCACCCAGCGCCGTCAGCAGGGCGTCCACCCGCCCATGCCCGGGCACCTCGGCCTCCGGCTGGGCGTCCAGCCAGGGGGCGAGCACGAAGGCCCGCTCGTGCGACCGCGGGTGCGGCAGCAGCAGCTGCGGGTCGTCGCTCGACACGCCCTCGTAGGTCAGGATGTCGACGTCCAGGGTGCGCGGGCCCCAGTGGACGGTCCGCACCCGCCCGAAGGCGTCCTCGATGGCGTTGCCGCGCTCCAGCAGGTCCCGCGGGGGCAGCGAGGTACGCAGCACCACGACCGCGTTGTAGTAGTTCGGCTGCTCCTCGGGCCCGCCGACGGCCTCGGTCTCGTACACCGCGGAGACGGCCGTGATCTTCAGCCCGGGGGTGTCGGCGAGCGCGTCGACGGCCCCCTGGAGGGTGTCCAGCCGGTTGCCCAGGTTGCTGCCGAGCGCGATCACCGCGCAGCGCTGGCTGTGCAGCGTGGTGTCGGCGGAGTCCACCCGGCTCTCCAGGTCGAACGCGTTCGGCGTGGTGGTCGGGTCGCTGGTGTTCATGCGCCCGCCTCGCTTCGCTCGGCAGAGGCATTCACCCGTGCGCGACTCCTGATCATTCGCTCGCTTCGCTCGCTCATCGGAAAACGTCCTCTACATCGGATACCGGGCGCGCGGTGGGGGTCATGCGCGGCCCCGGTGGATGGTCACGGTCACGTCGTCGAACGGCACGGTGATCGGGGCGTCCGGCTTGTGCACGGTGACCTCGACCTCCTCGACCGCTTCGTGCTTGAGGCACTGGTCGGCGATGCGCTGGGCCAGCGTCTCGATCAGGTCGACCGGCTCCCCGGCGATGATCGCGGTGACCTCCTCCGCCACCAGGCCGTAGTGCGCGGTGCGGGTGAGGTCGTCTCCGGCCGCCGCGGGGCGGGTGTCCAGGTACAGCACGAGGTCGACCACGAAGGTCTGCCCCTCGACGCGCTCGCGCTCGAAGACGCCGTGGTGGCCCCGGGCTCGCAGCCCCCGCAGGGTGACGCGGTCCAGCAAACGAATCACTGCTCCCAGTCGGACGGGCCCCGCCCGGAGAAAGGCATGGACGGGCAGGGCGAAGGCGGGCAGCACGCCCGCCACTCCGTTTCGAATCTACCCGCGAGCACGGACAACGCCTGACCGTCCTACCCGGCACGAACCGACGCCACGCGCGCCGATATGGCGATTGACGTGAACGTTCGGTGACCACTCGGGAATTCCCGGGCGACTTCCCGGGACGGCATTTCCACGGCCGCCGGAATCAGCTCTCCTCGTCGTCGTCCCCGCTGGTCAGAACGGGTGAACCGTGATGCGACCAGAGCTTCCACCCCGCCGGGGTACGACGGAACAGATTCGTCGACACGACCTTTCCGCCGACCAGCGGCCCGAGCTCTCCCTCCTCCTCCGACTCGCCGCCGGACAGGATGTTCTCGGTGCACGTGACAAGGGCCACATCACCGTGCACCTCGGCCTCGACATCGGTCAGGAAGAACTGGATGTACTCCGTGTTCATCATGATCAGCATGTACGAACGGGTCACCTGCGCCCGGCCGCGGAGCACCGGCCAGCCCGGGTGCACGCACACCACGCCACCTTTGTCGTCGGCGTCCGCGGCTCCCAGCCAGGCGTCCTCGACCGCTTCCAGGTCCCCCCGTTCCAGCGCCTCGTAGAGCCCCCGGTTCGCCGCGAGCACGGCCTCCAGGTCCGCCCCCCGGGCCCGCCCGGCCGTACCGCCGCTCAACCTGCCGTCACCTGTCACAGACCCTCCCTCACCCCAACCGCGCCGCGTGCTGCCAGGCCGCGACCACCCGGACGGCGTCCGCCGTCCCTGACACGTCGTGCACCCGCACCGCCCAGGCTCCGGCCCGGGCCGACAGCACCGACACCGCGGCCGTCGCGTCGTCGCGTTCCCGGGCCGGGCGCAGTTCCCCGGTTGCCGGGTCGGCGAGCAGCGTACCCAGGAACCGCTTGCGCGAAGCCGCCACGAGCACGGGACGGCCGAGCGCGATGAGCGCGTCCAGCCGGCCGAGCAGCGCCCAGTTGTGCTCGGAGGTCTTGGCGAAGCCGAGCCCCGGGTCGAGGATCAGCTGGTCCTCCTTGACCCCGGCGGCCAGCAGCGCGTCCACCCGGTCGGTCAGCTCGGCGACCACGTCCCGGACCACGTCGCCGTAGACGGCCATCCGGTCCATGTCGGCGGACTGCCCGCGCCAGTGCATCACCACGAAGGGCGCGCCGGTCTCGGCGACCACCCGGGCCATCGCCGGGTCGGCGAGCCCGCCGGAGACGTCGTTGACGATCGCGGCACCGGCCTCGACGGCCCGCTCGGCGACCGAGGCGCGCATGGTGTCCACGGAGACGATCACCCCGGCGTCGGCGAGCTCGCGCACCACCGGGAGCACCCGGCGCAGCTCCTCCTCCTCGGGCACCCGCTGCGAGCCCGGCCGGGTGGACTCGCCGCCGACGTCCACCAGGTCCGCGCCGCGGGCCCGCAGCGCGAGGCCGTGCGCGATCGCCTTGGCGGGGTCGTGCCACATCCCGCCGTCCGAGAAGGAGTCGGGCGTGACGTTGACCACGCCCATCACGGCGCAGCGCTCCAGCCGCGGCAGACCGGCCGGCAGGGAGAAGGACGGCGAATCGTTCATGCTTCCCATTATCGAAC
>NZ_JBHVFE010000614.1:0-4378 GCF_042801945.1 Kitasatospora sp. NPDC057542 | reverse complement strand
GGCCGGGAGCCTTCGAAAGTCGGCCCTTCCGGCGACGAAAGTCGCCGGTAGGGCGACGGACCCGCGCCAGGGGGGGAGAGGCGCGGGTCCGTCCGGTGACCGTCCGGGCCCTGGGGGGTGAGGGCGCTGGGGACGGCCAGTCTGTGGAGTTGTTGCCCGGAGCGGTGGAGGTCAGATCCCCTTCGGGTGCCAGACCGTCTTCGTCTCCAGGAACGAGAGTAGCCGGTTCGTACCGGGCGCATTGGTCCAGTCCTGGGCGAACGGGTCCAGCACCGGACGGACCACCCTCTTCAGGGTATCCGCAGCGGCCGCTTCGAGCGCCTGCGCCGCGCCGGGGCCGTCGGCGGCGATGGCCCCGGTGAGGTCCAGCGCGTTGACGTCCTGGTGCGAGGCCAGGGTCGGGGCGATGTCCGCGGTGTTGCCCGAGATGATGTTGACCACGCCGCCCGGGACGTCCGAGGTGGCCAGCACCTCGCCCAGCGACAGCGCGGGCAGCGGGGCGTCCGCGGCGGCCGCGACCACGACCGTGTTCCCGGTGGCGATCGCCGGGGCGATCACCGAGACCAGGCCGAGCAGCGAGTGCCCGTACCCGGCCTGCGGGGCGACGATCCCGACCACGCCGGTCGGCTCCGGGGTGGAGAGGTTGAAGTACGGCCCGGCGACCGGGTTGGCGCCGCCCGCGATCTGGGCGACCTTGTCGGTCCAGCCCGCGTACCAGACCCAGCGGTCGATCGCGGCGTCCACCAGCGCGGCGGCCTTCTTCGGGCCGATGCCCTCGGAGACGGCCACCTCGGCGGCGAACTGCTCGCGCCGGCCCTGGAGCATCTCGGCGACCCGGTACAGCACCTGGCCGCGGTTGTACGCGGTGGTGCCGGCCCAGCCCTTGACCGCCTTGCGGGCGGCCACGACGGCGTCGCGGGTGTCCTTGCGGGTGCCCAGCGGGGCGTTGGCGAGCCACTCGCCCTTCGAGTCGGTCACTTCGTACACCCGCCCGCTCTCGGAGCGCGGGAACTTCCCGCCGACGTACAGCTTGTAGGTCTTGAGGACGTCAAGACGCGTTGCGACATCAGACATCTCGGGCCTCGACATTCAGGTAGGGCTCCAGACCGTGGCGGCCGCCCTCGCGGCCGTAGCCCGACTCCTTGTAGCCGCCGAACGGCGAGGCCGGGTCGAACTTGTTGAACGTGTTGGCCCAGACCACGCCGGCCCTGAGCCTGTCGGCCATCCAGAGGATGCGGGAGCCCTTCTCCGTCCAGATGCCGGCGGAGAGACCGTACGGGGTGTTGTTGGCCTTCTCGACCGCCTCGGCGGGGGTGCGGAAGGTCAGCACCGACAGGACCGGGCCGAAGATCTCCTCCTGGGCGATCCGGTGGGCCTGGCTCACGCCGGTGAACAGGGTCGGCTTGAACCAGAAGCCGGTGCCCGGGAGTTCGCACGCCGGCGACCAGCGCTCCGCGCCCTCGGCCTCGCCGGCCTCGGTCAGCGCGGTGATCCGGGCCAGCTGCTCGGCCGAGTTGATGGCGCCGATGTCGGTGTTCTTGTCCAGCGGGTCGCCGACCCGCAGGGTGGCCATCCGGCGCTTCAGGGCGTCCAGCAGCTCGTCCTGGATCGACTCCTGGACCAGCAGGCGCGAGCCCGCGCAGCAGACGTGGCCCTGGTTGAAGAAGATGCCGTTGACGATGCCCTCGACCGCCTGGTCGATCGGCGCGTCGTCGAAGACGATGTTCGCGGCCTTGCCGCCCAGCTCCAGCGAGAGCTTCTTCCGGGTGCCGGCCAGCTGCTTGGCGATGGCCCGGCCGACCGGGGTGGAGCCGGTGAAGGCGACCTTGTTGACGTCCGGGTGCGCGGTCAGCGCGGCGCCGGTGCGGCCGTCACCGGTGACGATGTTGACGACGCCCTTCGGCAGACCGGCCTGGCGGCAGATCTCGGCGAAGCGCAGCGCGGTCAGCGGGGTGGTCTCGGCCGGCTTCAGGACGACGGTGTTGCCGGTCGCCAGGGCGGGCGCGATCTTCCACGCCAGCATCAGCAGCGGGAAGTTCCACGGGATGACCTGGCCGGCCACGCCCAGCGGCTTCGGGTTCGGGCCGAAGCCGGCGTAGTCCAGCTTGTCCGCCCAGCCCGCGTAGTAGAAGAAGTGCGCGGCGACCAGCGGCAGGTCGACGTCACGCGTCTCGCGGATCGGCTTGCCGTTGTCGATCGACTCCAGCACGGCCAGCTCGCGGCTGCGCTCCTGGATGATCCGGGCGATTCGGAACAGGTACTTGGCGCGCTCGCTGCCGGGCAGCGCCGACCAGTCGGCGAAGGCCTTGCGGGCGGCGGCGACCGCGCGGTCCACGTCCTCCTCGGTGCCCCGGGCGAACTCGGCGAGCACCTGCTCGGTGGCCGGGTTGACCGTCTTCAGGGCCTCGTTGCCGGAGGAGTCGACGAACTCGCCGCCGATGAAGTGGCCGTAGGAGGTGGCGATGTCGCCCGCGGCGGCCGGGGACTCCGGGGCCGGGGCGTAGGCGAAGAGGCCGCCGGCGGGCTTGGCCACGGGCTCCTCGGTGTTCTTCTTCTTGGCCATGGTGATCAGTCCACCGTCACGTAGTCGGGGCCGGAGTAGCGGCCGGTGGCCAGCTTCTGGCGCTGCATCAGCAGGTCGTTGAGCAGGCTGGAGGCGCCGAAGCGGAACCAGTGCGGGGTCAGCCAGTCGTCGCCGAGGGTCTCGTTGACCATCACCAGGTACTTCATGGCGTCCTTGGTGGTGCGGATGCCGCCGGCGGGCTTGACGCCGACCTGGACGCCGGTCGCCGCGCGGAAGTCGCGGACCGCTTCCAGCATCAGCAGGGTGACCGGCGGGGTCGCGTTGACGGCGACCTTGCCGGTGGAGGTCTTGATGAAGTCGGCGCCGGCCAGCATCGCCAGCCAGGAGACCCGGCGGACGTTGTCGTAGGTCTGGAGCTCGCCGGTCTCGAAGATCACCTTGAGGTGGGCGGCGCTGCCGTCGGGGCGCTTGCACGCCTCCTTGACCGCGACGATCTCGTCGAAGACGTCGAGGTAGCGGCCGGAGAGGAAGGCACCGCGGTCGATCACCATGTCGATCTCGTCGGCGCCCGCGGCCACCGCGTCGGCGGTGTCGGCGAGCTTGACCGGGAGGGCGGCGCGGCCGGCCGGGAAGGCGGTGGCCACCGAGGCGACCTGGATGTCGGTGCCCTTCAGGGCGGCCTTCGCGGTGGCGACCATGTCCGGATAGACGCAGATGGCGGCGACGCGGGGGGTGGTCGGGTCGGTCGGGTCGGGGGTCCTGCCCTTGGCGCACAGCGCGCGCACCTTGCCGACCGTGTCCGCGCCCTCCAGCGTGGTCAGGTCGATCATCGAGATCGCCAGGTCGATGGCGTACGCCTTCGCCGTGGTCTTGATCGAGCGGGTACCGAGAGCGGCGGCACGCGCCTCCAGGCCGACCTGGTCGACGCCGGGCAGGCCGTGCAGGAAACGGCGGAGCGAGGCCTCGGACGCCGCAACGTCCTGAAGGCCGCTGCCCGCAACGCCGAGGGCATTGGCTGCAACAGTGGACATAGTCACCAGAGCAGCATATCTACGCGCGTAGTGGGCCGCCAGGGCGCCCACCATTCGTGGCCGGACCGAGACCTCAGGGCGAGGGGCATGGGGCAGAATCGATGCCATGACCGATTCCGACGGCAAGCCCCACCAGGGCCCAGCCGCCCCCGACGGGGATCCCGAGTACGCGGACCGCGTGTACCGCTCTGTCCCCGGTGTGATCTCCGGAGTGCTGCTGCTGGTCGTCGCGGCCTGGCTGATCGGCGACGCGGTGGTGAGCGGGACCGGGAAGACCCCGTACGTCGCGCTCGCGGCGGTGCCGGTGTTCGCCTTCCCGGTGATCGCGTACACGCTGCGCCCGGCCGTGACGGCCGGCCGCGACCGGCTGGTGGTGCGCAACCCGTGGCGGACCATCGTCGCGCCGTGGGCCTCGGTGGACGCGCTGCGCGCCGGGTACTCGGTCGAACTGCTCGCGGACGGTAGGAAGTACCAGGTCTGGGCGGTGCCGGTGTCGCTGCGGCAGCGCAAGCGGGCCACCCGGGCGCAGGGGACCGGCGCCGCCGGGCACGCCTCCCGGATCGGTCTGGGAATGGGGCAGACCAAGCGCACCAACCCGGTCGTAGAAGGCTCGCCCGATCCCACCCGCGCCTGGTCCGACCAGGTCACCGCCGTCCTCCAGGAGATGGCCGAACGCAACGCGGGCCGCCCCACCGCCGCCGGCCCGGTCGAGGCCCGCTGGTGCTGGTGGGTCATCGCCCCCACCCTGGCCGGCCTGATCGCGCTGATCACCGTCATCGCGGTCTGAGTGCGAGCGAAGGGCCCGCCGGTCGGTGACCGGCGG
>NZ_JBHVFE010000613.1:0-4386 GCF_042801945.1 Kitasatospora sp. NPDC057542 | reverse complement strand
CGACCGGCGGGCGCCGATTTTGTGCTATCCCCCCGAAGGTACGACCATTCACTCCGTGTCCCGCACCACCCATCCGATCCCTGACCCCCAGGACGGCGCCGTGACCTCCGAGCCCGGCCCCAGGCCCCTCACCCGATCCGCGGGCAATCCGCTCTGGGCACAGCTGCGCGCCGACCTGCTGCGCCGGCTCGACGAGGGCGAGTTCCGCGACGTCTTCCCCGGCGAGCACGACCTCGTCGCCGAATACCAGGTCAGCCGGCACACGGTCCGCGAGGCCCTCCGGACGCTCCGTGAAGAAGGCCTCGTCACCGCACAGCGCGGCAAGGCCTCCAGGTTCACCGCGAGCCGCCCGCTGGAGCAGGACGTCGGCGAGGCGTACAGCCTGTTCCGCGCCGTCGAGGAGGTCGGCGCCGTCCAGCGCAGCATCGTGCGCGCGCTCGACCGGCGTGCCGACGGCGTCATCGCCGCCCGACTGGGACTGGAGGAGTCCACACCGCTCGTCTACCTCGAACGCATCCGCCTGGCCGACGAGGAACCACTCGCCGTCGACCGGATCTGGCTGCCCGCAGACGTGGCCCACCCGCTGCTGGACGTCGACTTCACCCACACCTCGCTCTACGACGAACTCGAACGCCACTGCGGCAGCCGCATCTGCGGCGGCTGGGAACGCATCCGCGCCGTCGTCCCCGGCCGGGGGGAGCGCATCCTGCTCGACTGCCCCGAGACCACCGCGCTGCTCGCGATCGACCGGCTCGGCCACGACACCGGCGGGCGCCTGATCGAATGGCGCCAGACGCTCGTCCGCGCGGACCGCTTCGCCGTCGCAGCCGCGTTCTCCGCACACGACTACCGGCTGGGCGCCTCGGTCCAGACGCCCTGACGGGAACACGCACCTCGGAGCCGTCCGCATCGGCCGGGCAAGCGGGGACCTTCGGCCTTGAACGGGGGTACCTCCCGGCCCCAGCGGACGCCGGGCCGAGGCGGTGGGATGAAGGCAACGC
Organism: Kitasatospora sp. NPDC057542; assembly: GCF_042801945.1. Taxonomy (NCBI): domain Bacteria; kingdom Bacillati; phylum Actinomycetota; class Actinomycetes; order Kitasatosporales; family Streptomycetaceae; genus Kitasatospora; species Kitasatospora sp. NPDC057542. Next base: position 3,385 of record NZ_JBHVFE010000613.1, on the reverse strand, counting down.
GGTACCGGCGGACACCGGGACCGCCCCTCCGCCACCGCCAGAAGGGCAGGACCATCATGAAGGCCGCCGTCGTCCACGACTTCACCGCACCGCTGGTCATCGAGGACCGCCCGCTACCGGAGCCGGGGCCGCACCAGGTCCGGGTCCGGATCGAGGCCTCCGGCCTCTGCCACACCGACATCCACGCGGCCCACGGCGACTGGCCGGTCCAGCCCAGCCCGCCGTTCGTCCCCGGGCACGAGGGCGTCGGCATCGTCGAGGCGGCCGGTGACCTGGTCCGGCACGTCCGGGTGGGCGAGCGGGTCGCCATCCCCTGGCTCGCGGACGCCTGCGGACGCTGCGACCAGTGCGTCTCGGGCTGGGAGACGCTCTGCCTCCGGCAGCACAACAGCGGCTACTCGGTGGACGGCGCCTACGCCCAGTACGCGCTCGCGCACGGCGACTACGTCGTCCCCGTCCCCGACGGCATCGACCCGATGGACGCCGCACCGCTGTCCTGCGCGGGCGTCACCACCTACAAGGCCCTCAAGGTCTCCGGCGCCCGCCCCGGCACCCGGGTCCTGATCTCCGGCATCGGCGGCCTGGGCCACCTCGCCCTCCAGTACGCCCGGATCTGCGGCGCCGAGACCATCGCCGTCGACGTCACCGACGACAAACTCGCCCTCGCCCGCGACCTCGGCGCCGACCACGTGATCGACGCCCGCACCCAGGACGTCGCCACCGAGGTCCAGGCCCTCGGCGGCGCCCACGCCGCGATCGCCCTCGCCGTCAGCAACACCTCCTTCCAGGCCGCCTACGGTGCGCTGCGACGCGGCGGCACCCTCGTCCTGGTCGCCCTCCCGGCCGGCGGCAAGCTCGAACTGCCCGTCTTCGAGACGGTGCTGAACGGCACCAAGGTGATCGGCTCGATCGTCGGCACCCGCGAGGACCTCGCCGAGGTCTTCCGCCTGCACGCCCTCGGCCGCACCCGGGTCATCCGCGAGACCCGCCGCCTGGAGGACGTGAACGCCTGCTTCGACGAGGTCCTGAGCGGCAAGGTCTCCGCCCGCCTGGTCTTCGACCTGCGCGGCTGAGGCCCGGCCCGCGATCCACGATCCGAGGGAAGAGGAAGGCAACGACATGAACGAGACGGCGGCAGAGCGGCGGATCGTGGTGGGCGTCGACGGATCGGCGTCCTCACGCGCCGCCCTGCGGTGGGCGGTACGGCAGGCCGCCCTGGTCGGCGCCACGGTCGAGGCGGTGATCACCTGGGAGTACCCGGCCATCTACGACTGGGGCGTGGCCGTGGTCGACGTGGAGGTCGCCGGGTACGCCGGCAAGGCGCTCGCCGAGGCCGTCGCGCAGGAGACGGGCCCGCAGTGCCCGGCCGAGGTGCGCGAGCGGGTGGAGTACGGCAACGCCGCCCAGGTCCTGTTGAAGGTCGCCGATGGTGCCGAACTACTGGTCCTCGGAAACCGCGGCCACGGGGGCTTCGCCGGGGCGCTGCTCGGCTCGGTCAGCCAGCACTGCGTCCAGCACGCCTCCTGCCCGGTCGTCGTCGTCCGGGACACCGGGCACGAGCACGCCGAGCACGCCGAGCACGCCGACGGGCCGGCCGCCGGCCGGTGACCCGGCCCCGGCCGGCCTTCTGCTGGGCCGGTCACGCAGTCGTCGATGCGGCTCGGCCCGAGGTACGGCCGCCGGTACCGGGCACGCACCGGCCCTCGTCGGGGACGGGGGCCGGTGGACTCGGGGCGGCTACGTGCAGTTCTCGTCGATCTTGTACTGGAGCGCCCTCGGGTAGTCGTGCCGGCTGAGCCGGACGCGGGCCAGGATCGGCGCGTGGTTGATGTCGTTGCCGGCATCGGCGATGTCCAGCAGGAGTGAGTCGAGCTCGGCGTGGGTGGTGAGCTCGTACCCGTGCATCCGGTCCTTGTCCGTGCCGAAGACCTCGGCCAGCTTCTCGTAGCGCCACGGGTGCAGCACGTTGTAGAAGTCGGCCCCGTCGGACGGCTTCTCCTTGTAGTAGCAGGGGCTGACCAGCATCTGCTCGATGCCGTAGAAGCCCTCGTTGTCCAGGACGAAGACCACCGGCCGCAGGTGGTGACGTACCTGGGTGGACAGCTCCTGGCAGATCTCCTGGAACGAGCCGTCCCCGACGAACACCAGCGGGCGCTTCATCGGCTGCTGTCGGCCCAGCGCCACGCCGGTGGCCGCGCCGACGGAGTAGCCGATGGACAGCCAGCTGTTCTGTGCCAGGAAGCCGGCCCGCTCGGTGATCCGCAGGTTCATCGAGCCGAGCAGCGCGAACGCCGCGTCCGAGACCACCGTGAACGGCGAGGCGGCCTGTGGGTCCCCGCCGGTGGCCTGGTGCTCCAGGAAGTGGTTGACGTGCTGGAAGAAGCTGTCGTAGGTCAGCTCCGGCGGGTACTGGTCGGTGCTCAGCGAGTCCAGGAAGGCGGCCGTGCTGGCCGGGACGTCCAGGCCCGCCGCGTGCGCCAGCGCGAAGTGGTCGGCCGGGAAGGTCTGTCCCGCCAGGGCTTTGTTCAACGCGGTGATGAACCGGCCGAGTTGCACTTCGGGGAAGTACGTGGCGCCGACGCTGACTCCTTCGCGTGCCGCCACGATCCAGTCGTCGCCGATGGACTGCTCGCCGCCGAGGTTCTTGGACGTGGACCAGGTTCCCAGGCCGATCCGGCACCCCGCGTTCTTGAAGGCCTTCCGGATCTCCGGCAGGCTCGCCTTGCCGTTGTAGACGCCGGCGAACAGCGGGTGCCGTTCGGACACCACGGACTTCGCGCCGACCGTGGTGCAGAACTGCATCCGGGTGGACTGCACGAACTCCAGCAGCTCGTTCTCCAGCCGCAGGCGGACCAGTTCCTCGCCGGCCCAGACGATCGGTGTGCCGAATTTCCTGATCAGCTCCACCGCTGCCGTGACGGCCTTCTCCAGCATGTCCTTGTTCCGTTTGGTGAACGGCCGCTCGTGAGCGCGGAGTTCACCCTTCGGAGGCTCGCAGGGCGCGTGCCAGAGGTCCTCCATGACCTCCAGGTAGACCGGCTTGCGCTCGGTCAGGCACGCGGTGATCGCGCTGTCGATCTGCGAGGGCGCGAGCCCCGGGTTGGAGAGCACCTGTGCGTCCACCGTGACCTGCCGGTAGACGTCCAGGTTGCTCTCCCGGCGCGGGCTCATGTGCGAGGTGAGCAGGCCGACCGCCTGGTAGTTGAGCCATTGCTCGTAGGACGGCGCCGCGTTGATCGCGATCAGCGGTACGTCCTCGACGTACGCGCCGCCGATGGTGTTGAGCAGGCTGAACGCGCCCACCCCGTACGTCACCGCAACGGCTCCGACGCCCTGTTCGAGCTTGTCCGGGTCGGCGTCGGCGGCCCGCACCCGGGCGTAGGCG
>NZ_JBHVFE010000612.1:0-4439 GCF_042801945.1 Kitasatospora sp. NPDC057542 | reverse complement strand
CGCACCACCCCCGCGACCACCTGCCCACGAGACGACCGCAGGAGCGATCATGCCGCAGTCAACCGACCCCGCGGCCCGAATTGAGCAACAGAGTCAAGGCGTGCTGGGCTGGGCCGTGGCTATGACGCGTCGGCGTAGGCGAGGTGGGTGCCACAGCTGGTGCAGCGGAAGAGCATCTCACTCGCGCCGTGACCGAGGTGGGTCAGGAAGTTCTCGAGCTGGGTTGCGTCGTGCCAGCCGTTCAGTCGAAGGTCTGCTCGAAGCTGGTCGAGTGCTTCGGGGTGGGCGGTGAGTTCGGTGTATCCGACCTCGCCGATGAAGGCGGCGGCGTCGTTGCAGTGGACGAGCCAGTGCGGATCTTGCCAGGCGTGGAAGCCGGGGGTGCGACGGGTGACCTGCTCCAGGGTCTCCGCGTCGACGCCGTCGAGTCCGAACGAGTCGGTGAAATCACCTTCGAATCGTTCGGCGGCGCTGCCGTCGGCAATGCACCAGGGACAGAACCGTCCGGTGACGTCCTGGGCCGTATAGAAGGTTGCGGTGTAAGTCCAGCCGGTGGCGCGCTCGCAGCAGGCGCAGGTCTCGGCGCTCTCGCGGATGGAGCCGCTGGCGACGGGGTCGGGGTGGTAGCGGAAGTAGGGCAGGTTGGCGCTCACTGTTGAGCCTGCCCCTGCAAGGAGGGGTCCGCCTCGACGCGGGTTGTCGATGCGTCGGTGGGCGCGCCTGTGGACCTCATGGGTGGCAGTCTGTCCGCAAGAGGGCCCGCGATCAAGCGGTGAGAGTGAAGCTCTGCTGGTCGGGGGTGGGGTAGAGGCGCTGGTGCTCGCTGGCGGCGTGGTAGCGCCAGTAGGAGTCGAGGTCGCCGTTGGCGACCAGGGTGCGGAGTCGCAGAACGGCTTCGGCTCCGTCGAGCCCCCAGCGGGCGCCAGTGATGTCGAGTCGGTCCGCGATCAGGTGGCGGCAGGCACCTTCGACTGCGCCGGTGGCGATCGGCCAGCCGCCTGCCAGGGCGGTGTCGTAGTGGAGTTGGTCGAGGTGGCCGGTCAGGTAGCGGTGGCAGGCATCGATGGCCTCGCGTCGGGCGGCGGGTAGTCGTTCCCGGTTGGCCTGGGCGGTCATTTCGTCGGCGGCGCGGGCGGCATGGCCTGCGAGGATCGCGGTCAGGTGGTCGGCCGCCCAGGCCTCGGCCTTGGTGGTGCCCGGTTTGTGGAAGGCGTGGGCGGCGGCCCAGACGTACTCGGCGACGTGCACGAAGTCCAGCAGCACGTGAACCGTGACGCCGCGTCGGACGGTCTCGGCCTTGATCAGGTCGAGCTGGTGGCGGGCGCCGTCGACCAGGACGACCCACGGCCGCAGGTGTTTCGGGTCGCGGGCCTCGGCCTGGTCGAAAGCGTCGGCGATGACCTGTTCGGGCGAGCGGACCAGCGAGGCGGTGCACCATTTGTTCTCGGCCCTCGGTCCCGGGCGGGAGGGGCGTTCGTCGCTTCGGCCGCCGGGCGGGTGGATCACGTCGTGCGGGCGTCTGGGAGTCGGGCGGATGTCGAAGACGTAGGCCACGGTTGCCATCCGCTTGCGGTTCGGCTTCTCGCCCGGCGCGAGCCGACCGCGATGCCCGCCGGCCGCTTTCGCGACGGCCCGACGGGTGGCCTCGCGCAGTGCCTCCGGGCGCATGACCACGCCCTTGCCGTCGACCTGGACCACCAGCGGCATCTCCCGGCTGCAGGGTACCGGTATCCGAGCTCGGTAGAAGGCGTCGACATCCACCGCCGCCGCGACCACGAGTTCTTCCAGCCGCCGCTTGCCGAGCACGTTTCCGCAGCGACGCTCGACCGCTTGGTGGGCCTGGTCGAACGAGCCGCGCACGGCTTCGGTGACCGCGAGTCGGCGTAAGCCGTTCGAGTGTCTGCCCGCCGGCAGGGAGAGAGCGGCGTCTGCTGGGTGAACGTTGCAGGCGCCGGGGCCACGGTGGGCGACCCGGGTGACCCGGACCAGCCCGAACACGGTGGCCAGCCATCGCTGGTGGCCCGGTTCCCGCCAGGGCCGCACGCGAGCGTCCGGCCCGACCACGACCGGGCCGTCGCCGGCACGGACCTGCCTCTCCTCGCGCTGGGCGCGAAGGTCCAGGTGGTCCTGAAGCAGCAGGCGGAGCAGGTCCCGCCCGGCCGCGTCGAGGTGTTCCTCCAGTTCGGCGTGGGTCCACCTGCTCGCGTCGCCGCCCGACAGGGTGCCTATCAGCGTCTCGAAGGCGCTCAGGGAGCGGGCAAAGGGGTCAGTGGTGTCATGAGTGTCGTACGGTGTCATCTCCAGGGCTCTTCCTGTCCTGCATCCGATACGGGTCGCACCTTCGAATGTAGAGACGGAAGAGCCCTGCTGTCAGCGGGAGTTGGGAGAGGCACCTGTCCGGCGGCGAGCCGGGGTGAACAGGCCAGGGGCGTCCTCGTCCAGCCAGCCCCGCTCCACCAGGCGCTTCAGCTTCGCCCGTGTGCCTTCGATCTTCCCCGTCTCGGCGGGCAGCCCGATCCTCGGCACGATCTGCTTCGCGCGCACCGGCCCCGGCGCATCGGCCACCACCTCCACGATGTCCCGGTAGAGCGACGGGAGCACGTCCACCCCCATGCCGGGCTGCCAGTTCGGCACCGTCAGCACCCCGATCACCTGCCGCTCGGCCCCCGCATACGGCGACACCAACACACCTTCGACTCGCGTCTCGCTCGCGTCCGCCGTGACCGCCGGTATCTCGGCGAGCACCTCGGCGACCGTCTCCCGAGCAATTCGCAGACGCTCCAACCCCTCGCGGGCCACACTCAACCGCCTGGACACCTCGGCGAGCTCGGCTTCCAGCGCCTCCACCCGCGTCCGGGCAGCCGCCTCGCGGGCTTCCAACTCTTCGAACAGCGACCCCATCGCACCGCTCCTCTCCCGCTACAACGGTAGAGACGGTCCGACCAGGACGGGAGTGGCTGTCCCACGGGGGCGCCGGCTACGGGCGGATGACGATGGTGCTGAGCGTGCCATCACCCCAGACCGTGGTACTCATCATCATCTGCCCGTCCAGGGACGCCACCGTGAACTCCGGGACGAAACGATCAGTGAAGAGGGTCGCGAAGCCACTCCGCAGCAAGTCCACCTCACTTCCCACCAGGTCCCACTCGTCGAGTAGTTGGACACGGAACCACACCTCGTACGGCTCATCGTCCGAATCGTCCCCGAGGCGCGCGCGGCCGAGCGCGAGCAGAAACTCGCGCTTCTCGTCGAAGAGCCCGAACTCCGCGGCCATTCGATGCCAGCCCGCGTTGACCTTGTCGGCGAAGTCCGAAGCACCCAGGTCGGCGACCTCGTCCGGGTGTGAGTCGAACCGTCCGTGCTCGGGCCCGGCGCTCGCAGGCGACACGTACTTCGGTAGCGGGGGCAGTCGTACCTCCCGCTGGACTCGTTCGACGAGTCGGAGCCCGGCGGAGGCGAGCAGGTCATCTATCTCAGCGTCAGTCAGAATCACGGCAGCACAGTAACCGCAGCTCATGCCACCCTGGCCGGAATTTCTGGCGATCCAACAGAAGCGCCTATCACCCCTTGATCGCAAGCTTCACTCGAAACGAGCCGCACCCTTCTCGAAGTCCTAATGACATATCAGATCACTTATGGCATCGACTAGTTGACGTCGATAGGGCTCGTCCAATCTGTCGGGAGTGATGGCCCGGTGACGGTTGGTCATGGCAGGATCAGTGCGGATCGACACCGTGTCGACCGGAAGGAGGAGACATGGCCGGGGACAGCAAGGAGACGGCGTCCGCCAAGGACAAGACTCCGTCTGGCAAGTACGCAGGCACTGAAATCAAGATCGAAGGCGAGGAGCACCTCATCATCCGAGAGGATGAGGTCCCGGTAGCCACCGACACCGAGTGATACGTCCACGCTTCGGCGCGGGCTGATCTTCGCCCGTACTGGAACGGAGTGCTGTCCAGCTATGAGAAGGGCCCCGCCGGTCGCTACCGGAAGGGCCCTTTCTGCTGCGTTTCCACAGACCGTAGGCTCACCCTCCACCGTCGCCGGATGGCTCTGTTCACGTCACGGAGCAGCGTTTCGACAGCAGTTCGGGAGTCAGCACCCGAGCCGGATACTCACGAGAACGGGCGTACCTCGGTGGTGACCGGCGCGATGCCGACTACCGCCCGCTCGGGACACAGGACAAAAGCGCTGGCTACGGGCGCAGGTGGCAGCCACCATCGCACCGTTGCCGGGCGCCGGCAGGTGACTCCCGTCCTCGTGAACATCGAGTCGTCCGGTCCGCAGGCGCCTCCCAGATCCGTGAACAACTGACTTCACGAACCGGGCTCTGGCTCAACTTCTGGATGCTGTTGGTGATCTTCATGAGTGACGGGTTCGAGTCCCGCCACCCGGTGGTTGGCACAGTTGCTGGAAGCGGGTGGTTGGGCCTGTTCGAT
>NZ_JBHVFE010000611.1:0-4474 GCF_042801945.1 Kitasatospora sp. NPDC057542 | reverse complement strand
CCCTTGACCGGTGGGAGCCGGTCAAGGGGCCGCCGCTCTGTCCGGCCCGGCGCTACTGCTTGCGCAGCTCCCGGACCGCCGCGTCCAGCCGCTGCCCGAAGTCGGCGTCGGCCTTGCGGAAGTTGTCGACCGCCCGCTCCACGATGTCCTCGCGGTCGGCGGAGACCTTGGCGATGAAGCCCGACAGGTTGGCGATCAGGCGCTGCTTCTCCTCCTCGGAGAACAGCCGGTACAGGTCGCCGGCCTGCACGAAGTCGTCGTCCTCGGCGTGCGAGGGCGCGACGTGGTTGCCGGTGAGGCCGTCGACGGCGGTCGCGGCCCACAGCGGACGGCCGGTCTGCACCGGGCCGCCGAAGCTGTTCGGCTCGTAGTTCTTCTGACGGCCGTGGCGGCCGTCGTACAGGTAGCCGTCCCGGCCGTTGGTACGGGCCTCGGTGGCGTGCGGGCGGTTCACCGGCAGGTGGTCGGCGTTGATGCCGACCCGGTAGCGGTGGGCGTCGGCGTACGCGAACAGGCGGCCCTGGAGCATCTTGTCCGGGGACGGGCCGATGCCGGGCACGAAGTGCGCCGGGGAGAAGACCGACTGCTCGACCTCGGCGAAGACGTTGTCGGGGTTGCGGTTGAGCTCCAGCCGGCCGATCTCGATCGGCGGGTAGTCGGCGTGCGGCCAGACCTTGGTCAGGTCGAAGGGGTTGAAGCGGTAGTTCGCCGCGTCGGCCGCGGGCATGATCTGGACCTGCACCGTCCAGCTGGGGAACTCGCCGCGCTCGATCGACTCGCGAAGGTCGCGCTGGTGGCTGTCCGGGTCCTCGCCGGCGAGGGTGTTGGCCTCGGCCTGGGTGAGGTTGCGGATGCCCTGGTCGGTCTTGAAGTGGTACTTGACCCAGAAGTGCTCGCCGGCCTCGTTCTGCCACTGGTAGGTGTGCGAGCCGTAGCCGTTCATGTGCCGGTACGAGGCCGGGATGCCCCGGTCGCCGAACAGCCAGGTCACCTGGTGGGTGGCCTCGGGCGACAGGCCCCAGAAGTCCCAGACGTTGTCCGCCTCCTGCGAGCCGGTGTACGGGTCGCGCTTCTGGGTGTGGATGAAGTCGGGGAACTTGATGGCGTCCTTGATGAAGAACACCGGGGTGTTGTTGCCGACGAGGTCGTAGTTGCCCTCCTCGGTGTAGAACTTCAGCGCGAAGCCGCGCGGGTCGCGCACCGCGTCGGCCGCGCCGAGGTTGCCCGCCACGGTGGAGAACCGCAGGAAGACCTCGGTCTGCTTGCCGATCCCGGACAGGAACGCCGCCCGGGTCCAGGGCGTCACGTCGGCGGTCACGGTGAAGGTGCCGTACGCACCCGCGCCGCGGGCGTGCACCACGCGCTCCGGAATCCGCTCGCGGTTGAAGTGCGCGAGCTTCTCGAACAGCAGCTGGTCCTGGATGAGCGCCGGACCCCCGACGCCCGCCGTCTCGGTGTTCTGGTTGTCGGCGACGGGGGCACCCGCCTCCGTGGTCAGGGTCGGGCGCTGCTCGTCCTGGGTCGTCATGGGAGTGCCTCCGCGGTATCCGGTCGTGATGACACGATCCTAACTTGGACTTCATCCAAGTCAACACTGGAACCAATCTCAGAGCGTGACCTACTCTGGATGGCATGAGCGACCTGCTGGAGAGACTGCGCGGAAGAGGCTGGCGGCTGACCTCGCAACGCCGGGTCGTGGCCGAGGTCCTGGACGGCGAGCACGTCCACCTCACCGCGGACGAGGTGCACGCCCGGGCGACGGCCCGGCTGCCGGAGATCAGCCGCGCCACCGTCTACAACACGCTCGGCGAACTCGTCGCCCTCGGCGAGGTCCTGGAGGTGGCCACCGACGGCCGCGCCAAGCGCTACGACCCCAACGCGCACCGCGCCCACCAGCACCTGGTCTGCTCGGGCTGCGGCGCGATCCGCGACGTCCACCCTCAGGGCGACCCGCTCGCCGCCCTCCCCGCCGCCGAGCGCTTCGGCTTCACCGTCACCGCCGCCGAGGTCACCTACCGCGGCCTGTGCCCGAACTGCCGCGCGTAGCCGACCGATTGCCCGGCTACGCGCTCAACTCCGCGTTCAGCGCGCCCAGGAGCCGACCGGCCCGTTCGGCCACCTCGGCCGGCCCGTAGTCGATCGCCCGCCGGCACCAGTTCTCCGCCTGCGTCGGCTCCCCGCGGCGCAGCGCGAGCAGCGCCAGGCGCAGCGCCGCCCGGCCGTGCCCGGCGTCGGCGGCCCGGGTGTACCAGAGCATCGCCTCGGCCTCGCTGTCCTGCCGGGCCAGCAGCAGTCCGAGGTTGAACGCGGCGCTGCGGCTGCCCGCCTCGGCGGCCCGCCGGTACAGGCTCTCGGCGATCTCCAGCGCCCCGCGCTCGGCCGCCCGCACACCCATCCGCACCTGCGCCCGGCGGTGCCCGGCGTCGGCCGCCAGCGCGTACCAGTGCTCGGCCTCGGCGTCCGCGTCCCCGCGCCGGTCCAGCAGCGAGGCCAGCCGGAACGCGCCCTCGGCCGAGCCCCCGGCCGCCGCCTGCCGGTAACGCTCCAGCGCCCCGGCCAGGTTGCCGCGCTGCTCCTGGACGACCGCGAGCTGCAGGGCCGCCTCGCCGTGCCCCTCGGCCGCGGCCCGCGCGTACCACTCCTGCGCCTGCTGCTGCTCGCCGCGCCCGGCGTGCAGCACGCCGAGGTTGAACGCGCCGTCGACGCTGCCGGCCTCGGCCGCCTTGGAGAACCAAGGCTGGGCGCCGGACTCGTCGCCGCGCTGCAGCAGCACCACGGCCAGCGCGTTGCAGGCCTCCCGGTGCCCGGCGTAGGCGGCCCGGCGGTACCACTGCTCGGCCTGCTGCTCGCGGCCGGTGCCGGCGCAGAGCAGGCCCAGGTTGAAGGCTCCGTTCTGGTCGCCCGCGTCCAGTGCGACGCGGTACCAGCGCTCGGCCGCGGCGGCCTCGCCACGGCTCGCGTGCAGCGCGCCCAGCGCGTTGGCGGCGTTGCCGTCCCCGGCCTCGGCGGCCTCCTGCCACCACTCGGCGGCGGCGGCCAGGTCCCCGGAGTCGCGCAGCAGGAAGCCCAGCGCGCAGGCCGCGCGCGCCTCCCCGTTCTGCGCGGCCTGCCGGTACCAGCGGGCCGCCTCGTCCAGCAGCGACCGGTCGGTGCGGGCGCGCTCCTCCAGCAGCACGCCCAGGCGCAGCGCGGCGCGGGCGTGGCTGCGCGCGGCGGCGGTGCGGTACCAGGTCTCGGCGGTCTCCTTGTCCCCGGCGGCCTCGCGCATCCGGGCCAGCCGGTAGGAGGCCTCCCGGTGCCCGGCGTCGGCGGAGACCTTGAACCAGCGCTCGGCGCGCACGTCCCGCCGGTGCTCCATCAGGTCGCCCAGCGCGTAGGCGCCCAGCGGGTGGCCGTGGTCGGCGGCGAAGTGCAGCCAGTACTCGGCGGCCTCCTCCTCGCCCTGGTCGCGCAGTTGCAGCCCGAGCGCGTGCGCGGCCGGCGCGCTGCCGGCCACGGCGGCCTGACGCCACCACTGGCCGGCCTCGGCCCGGTGGCCCTGCTGATGCAGCAGCACGCCGAGGTTGTTGGCGGCGGCGCGCACCCCGGCGGCCGCGGCGGCACGCAGGTAGGGCTCGGCGTCCTCCAGCTCCCCGCGGCGCAGCAGCAGGGTGCCGAGCCGGCAGGCGGCGTCCGGGTCGCCGCTGTCGGCGGCCTGCCGGTGGCGGGCCTCCAGCGCGGCGGACTCGCGGGCGGCGAGGGCGGTCTCGAAGCTGGTCGAGTCGAGGCCGGCCGGGTCGAGCGCGGCTCCGGCGGCCGGCTCGCCGCCGGACTGCTCGCCGTAGGCGCCGACGGCGGCGGCGAACTGACGGGTCGGCACGTGGACCAGGCTGTCGGGCCCGTAGCCCGGGGTGGGGCGCTCGGACAGTCCGCTGGTGCGCTGGGCGGGCAGGGCTCCGGGGCGGCTTCCGGTGCTCTCGGTGCTCTCCGCCCAGGCGTCGGTGTCCGCCTCGGCGGCCGCCGAGGACTTGGCGCCTGACTTGCCGATCAGCCTCATGCCGACTCCCGCTCCCCCAGAGTGTCGCGGCATAGTGCCCCGGCGTGCGGCCGGGGGGACTCCCAGGAGAGGTGCCGGATCCGACGGCCGGTCAGCGGCCGTGCACCGTCCCCCATGTGTCCCATCGTCGCATCACCCAGTACCCGCGTACACCTGCCCCGGCCGAATTCCGGCGGGGCCGACCCGAAGCCGACGAAATTGCTTCGGCGCTTTGTCGATTTCCCGACACTTCAACCCCACAAACCCCACTGCCGTCGTCCTTGGCGACGGTCGATAGTACCGGAGCGGTTCCCGCCGCTTCCGTGCGAGAACGGCGCGGGAAACACCAGAGGCCCGGAGGAAGGATCCTCCGGGCCTCTGGCCTTTGTAGCGGGGACAGGATTTGAACCTGCGACCTCTGGGTTATGAGCCCAGCGAGCTACCGAGCTGCTCCACCTG
>NZ_JBHVFE010000610.1:0-4504 GCF_042801945.1 Kitasatospora sp. NPDC057542 | reverse complement strand
GGGGATAGGTGGAGCCACCCTGGGTCGATCCCGTGTTGGTGTCACGTGGCCCTTTTCGTCAGTCGGTGCCTGCCGCGACCCTGCCGCGAGGTGGTGCAACGAATCGACTTGTCAAAAGCCGGCTGGGCGAGATCGGAGGCCTCGTTCGCTGGCGCGAGTGGGGCTGGGTCGGGGGTTGCCGCAGGCCGGGGCCTCCGCCTTGGTCCTGCTCAACTATGGCTGCTTGCAGGTCAGTTATCGCCGAAGTTGAACGCCGCGGTGACGGGTGCATGGTGGCTCCAGCGCTCCGCGTGGGAGGCGGCGCGCTCGACGTGGGCCTCGATGCATTTGCCCGCAATGCCCGGAGTTGTCACGATAAGGTCGATGCGCCAGCGGAACGACACCTTTTCGAGAAAGGTCCACCCGTTCGAGTGCAGCCTGTTCGAGGGTGCCTGCTGGCCTGGGCGGTAGGGGACCTCCTGTGAGCATCATGACGGCTTCGGTGCCGGTTCGGGCGGTGGTGGGTTCGCGTGTGTCGGACACGCACGGGGATGAGGGCAAGGTCTCGCATCTGGTGCAGGCGGAGTCGGCGACCCGGCACGCACTTTCGAAGGAGTGGGAGATCGTCGGCTCCTTCGAGGACCTGGACGTCTCGGCGGAGATCACGCCGTGGAAGCGTCCGGACCTGGGCCCGTGGTTGACCGAGCGGCAGGGCGAGTGGGACGCGTTGGTGTGGGCCAAGGTCGACCGGGCGTTCCGTTCGGCGAAGGACTGTGCGGACGTGGCGCACTGGGCGGACCCGGCGCTCCGGCGCCCGTGAACGCACCGCCCTGACGCCGGCACGGCAACGTAGCGGGTCAGGTGCGCGCATCCCGACCCATCCCCGCCGCGTGACCCGGCAACCCGGCGAACGTGTGCGGTCACCGCGGTACGTGGCGGAGGCGAGTGATGCACGCCGCCCCTCACAGGAGGCGCCGCACGGCCTCCATGATCGCGTTCCGGCAGTCCTCCGGGTCCGACGCCAGGACAGTCGTCGCCGGCATGCTCGCGGCATTCGTCGGGCTCCAGGCCGAGGCGATGGCCAGGACGAGGGTGAGAAGTGTGGCCGGGGTGAAGCCCGGTGTGCCCACTCCGCCCTTCCGAGCCGCTTCCAAGGAGGCGAGCTTGTCGTCGTGGGTCTGCTTGGCGACGGCAGGGTCCCGTTCCACGGCAGTGCCGCGTTCCAGCCGGTGCCAGGTCGCCAGGCGGAGCACCTCGGGGTGCTTCTGGTAGAAGTCGAACAGCCGCCCGGCGTAGCCCGGCAGGTCGTCAGGCGTGAAGGGCACCATGTCGAGGCCGCGCCCGAGGTGTGCGTCGAAGACGGCGTCGAAGAGCCCGTCCTTGTTGCAGAAGTAGACGTAGATGAGGTTCTTGTTCGCCGAGGCGACCTTGGCGATCCGGTCGACGCGGGCTCCCGCGATCCCGTACGCCGCGAACTCCTGGGTTGCTGCGTGGAGGATGCGCGCCTTCGTGGCCTCGGCTCGGGACATGGGAGTCATGCTAACAGCGCCTACTGGATCTTGCCGGGGCGTAGGACCCGGTGCCCTCGCCAGGTGAGCGCGTTCGCCGCTGGAACCACGGTGGATTCGTTTGAGACATGAGGCGATTCGTTCGGGAGTCCCGTCGGTGGTCTTGCTCCGGGTGAACCGGTGAGGGGGAGAAGTGCCTCGCCGGAACGGTGAGTTGCCACCGCCCGACGATGACCGGGCCGACGGTCGGCGCGATGCGCAGACCCACGACGAGGCAGGCCGGGGGGCCGCGGCGACGTGCTCCTCGCGATCAGGGACCGGTACGCAGCGTGTGTCGTCACCGCAGTCCGAAGGCGTCGATCACTGCCTCGGAGGCGAGCAGCATGACGGTGCACCACAGGGTGACACCGGCCATCAGCCAGCCGATCAGCCGCCACCGGGGCAGGCCCAGCGCCGTGCCAAGCATGGCCGATCCCCAGGTGCCGAAGAGCGCAGGCCCGATGATGCCGAAGCCGATCACGCCGTACCGGTTCACCAGGCGCCGGGCCCGTCGGCCGGTGGGGCCGTCAAGGCGGTTCCGGCGGTTGCGGCGGTTCTCGGGCGGCGGCCCGGCGGTGACGGGCCGCCGCTTCGAGCGCCAGAGCAGCCGGCGGGTACGCAGCCACCCGGACGCGAAGACGGCGGACAGCAGGCATCCGGCCGCGCCGAGGAGTGCGGCGACGAGCGCGACGGGCGGGGGGAGGGAGGAGAGGCCGAAGGGTACGGCCGGGGTGCCCAGGGCGAATCCGGCGAGCACGGCCAAGGCGAAGTTCAGCACGCAGCACTCCTCATCTTGGGGACGGGCGCCACGTCGGTTCGCGGCGACAGTGAGTTAACTAACCAGTTACGCTATCGCGGTGACCACCTCACCATCCGCCTCAGCATCCTTGCCGGGCAGTTCGGTTGAACGACTGGCGGCATCCAGGTACGTACTTCTCACGACGTTCCGCCGGGATGGGCGGGCCGTGCCCACTCCGGTGTGGGTGATGGGGGACGGGGACTGCCTGGCCGTGTGGAGCGCGGCCGGCGCCGGCAAGGTCAAACGGATCCGCAACAGCGGCCGAGTGACCGTCGCCCCCTGCAACTGGCGGGGAGTCCCGAAGGGGGAATCCGTGCCCGGTGTCGCCGAGTTGCCCGCAGACCGGGACACCGTCCACTACCTCGACCTGATGAAGCGCAAGTACGGCCTCGTCGCGCGGGTCGGCTTGCTGGGCAGCCGACTGAAGGGGTCCGGGTACCGCGCGGTGGGCATCCGGATCCGACTCGCGGAGTGACCCTCGCGGACCTCCGTCGCATCCGGCCATCGCTCTTTGCCCGAAGTCGTGTTGACGGGCCGTCGGATCTCGGGCAGCCTTGCCTCGGAATATTAACCATCCAGTTAGTCAATCTATTTCGAACGGAGTGGCACCGCCATGTCGGCATCCACCACTGAGCTCACCGGCATCCCGCCCGAATCAGGCCCCCCGTCCCCGCGGTCCTCGCTGCGGTGGTGGGCGCTGGCCGTGATTGGCCTGGCCCAGTTGATGATCATGCTGGACGCCACCATCGTGAACATCGCGCTGCCGTCCGCCCAGGCCGACCTGGGCTTCTCCGACAACGACAGGCAGTGGGTCGTCACCGCCTACGCACTCACCTTCGGCAGCTTGCTGCTGATCGGCGGGCGTGTCGCCGATCTCTTCGGCCGCAAGCAGGCCTTTCTCGCGGGTGTCATCGGATTCGCCGCCGCCTCGGCGCTCGGCGGAGCCGCCGGCAGCTTCGAACTCCTGGTGCTGGCCAGGGCGATCCAGGGCATCTCGGGTGCCCTGCTGGCCCCGGCGGCCCTCTCCCTGCTGACGACCATCTTCACCGACGTCAAGGAGCGGGGCCGGGCCTTCGCGATCTTCGGTGCCATCGCGGGCGCCGGCGGCGCGCTCGGCAACCTGCTCGGCGGCCTGCTGACCGAGTACCTCAACTGGCGTTGGACCCTCTACATCAACCTGGCGTTCGCGGCGGTGGCGCTCCTGGGCGGTCTGCTGCTGATCGAGCGTCAGTCGCGGGCGGAGCAGCGCCCCAAGCTCGACGTCCCCGGTGCGGTACTCGTCACCCTGGGGCTCTTCGGCCTGGTCTACGGGTTCTCCAACGCCGAGTCGCGCGGGTGGAGTTCTCCCGCCAGCTGGGGTCTGCTGGTCGGAGGCCTCGCCCTGATCGCCCTCTTCGCGTACTGGCAGTCGACGACGGCCGGGCCGCTGCTGCCCCTGCGCATCCTCCTCGACAGGGATCGAGGCGCCTCCCAGATCGCCATTCTGGTCGCCACCGGAGGCATGTACGCGGTCGCGTTGTTCCTCGCCTACTACATGCAGCAGACGCTCAAGTACACCCCGGTCGAGGCGGGGCTCGCCTTCCTGCCCATCCCCGCCGCACTGGTCGTTGCCTCCGCCTTGGCCGTGGGGGTCCTGATGCCCCGGGTGGGGCCGAAGATCGTGATTCCCCTCGGGATGGCGCTGCTGGGCGTGGGCATGGTCTGGTTCACCCGCCTGGATCTGGACAGCACCTACACGGGAGGCATTCTGCCGCCGCTGCTCGTCCTGGGCCTCGGTCTCGGCCTGGTCTACGCGCCGGCGATCGACCTGGCCACCTACCGGGTTCACGAGGATGACGCCGGGGTGGCCTCCGCGGCGGTCAACACCTCGCAGCAGATCGGTGGTTCGTTGGGGATCGCCGTTCTCAACACGCTCGCGGCGACCGCCGCGGGCAGCTATCTCAGCAGCCGGCAGGCCACGCCCGAGGTGATCGCCGGGGCGGCGTTGCACGGCTACTCCACCGCGTACTGGTGGGCGGCCGGCCTCGCAGCCGTCGGGCTCGTCGTGACCTTCGCGCTGTACCGTCCCGGTGTTCGGGAGAAGTCCCCCGACGCGGTGAAGGCCGTCGCCATGTGACACCTGCTCCACGAAGTCCCTCCATCCTTGAATCGCAAGCAGCCCCCGGGGCCGCGCCGCGCC
>NZ_JBHVFE010000609.1:0-4524 GCF_042801945.1 Kitasatospora sp. NPDC057542 | reverse complement strand
CGTCACCGCCGACGAGAGAGCGGAGAACCGCCGTGGCCGCACACCCCACACCCCGCCCACCGGACACGGCTGCGGCCATGCTCGGGCGGCGCCGGCGGGCGTGGGGTGCGCGGTGACCGCGGCCGTCGAGACCCCGGCGCGGCCCCCAGCCGCCGACGCCGCCAGGGCGCTGCTGCCCTATGAGCCGCAGTCCGCCGCGGCGGCCCGACGCCTGGTGCGCACCACGCTGCCCGGGTGGGGGTTGGAGGACCTGGTCGAGGCCGGCGAACTCATCGTCAGCGAGCTGGTCGCCAACGCCGCGAAGACCGGATGCCGGCTGAAGATGACGGTCACCGTCGAGCGCATCACCGACCGGTGCGTGCGGATCAGCGTCCGGGACGGCTCCCGCGTCCTGCCCTGTCTGGTCGACGCGGGCCCCGCCGCCGAGTCCGGCCGCGGCCTGGCCCTGGTCCACCACCTCACCGGCGGCCACTGGGGCGCCACCCCCGAGCCGTACGGCAAGACCGTCCACGCGGACCTGCGCACTCGCGTTCCCGGTTCGGCATAGGCCCAGGGCGCCCGTGCCCAAGGTACGTCGGGGCCGGCTCTCTACCCGGGCACTTGTGCACCGGCTGCCCGGCCGTGTCATGCGCGCCCGGTCGGCCCCTTGTCTCGGGCCGCCCCGCCGGCCTTCGGTGGCAGGGCCTTGCTGGTGCTCTTGCGGGCCGCGGTCTTCTTGCCGGTTTGCTTGGTGGTGCTGATGTTCTTCACGGCATCGCTGGTCTTCGGGTGCCGTTCCTGGGCGTCGGCGAGGGCACGTTCCAGGACGGCCATGAGGTCCAGGGCGGTGCCGCCGGGCGGCAGGACTCGCGACTCGGGGGCGTGCGGAGGCTCAAGGCCGGCGAGGCGGGCTTCGACGAGTTGCTCAAGGGCGTGGGCGTACTCGTCGTGCTCGGCCTCGATCCGGAAGTCCTCGGTGATGGCGTCCATGAGGGTCCGGGCCAGCGCGACCTCCTTGGGGCGTAGCTGGACGCCCTCGGGGGCGATGTCGGCAGCGGAGCGGATCTCGTCCGGCCAGAGCAGGGTCTGGAGCACGATGACGTTCTCGCGCACCCGCAGGACGGCCAGGCACTCGCGAGTCCGGATCGCCACGCGGGCGACGGCGACCTGGCCGGCCTCCAGCATGGCCTGGCGCAGCAGTGCGTACGGGCGGGCGCCGGCCGGATTTGAGGGCCCCAGGTAGTAGGCCTTGTCGTAGTTGACGGGATCGACCCGGGCGGCGTCCAGGAAGCCCAGGACCTTGATCTCCCGGGTGGTGGCGAGCGGGAGGTCGGCGAGGTCGTTGTGGGTCAGGACGACGGTGCGTCCGTCCGGAGCCTCGTATCCGCGGGCCACCTCCTCGTACGGCACCTCCGTGCCGTCCAGCTCGCACACGCGCCTGTTCCTGATCCGGCCGCCGTCGGCGGCGTGGACCTGGTGCAGCGGCACAGCATGCCGCTCGGTCGCCGTATACACGTTCACCGGGATCGACACGAGCGAGAAGCTGATCGACAAGCGGGCGATCGTCTTCGGCATCGCCACCTCCGGGGTCCGGTCCTGCTGCCCCCTCCATCCCATCGTGGCCCGTGGGGCCTGGGGCTGGAGCGAGATGGCTCTGACCTGGGGAGTCGCAGGGGCCGACGACTTGAATCGCAAATTTGTTCGATCTACTTTGGGGGTGTGACCGCCGACGTTCCGTTCTCCCTCGCCGCCCGCCCCGACGCTCTGCCGGGCGATGCCGAGCGGGCTCCCAGGGAGCTGATGACGCTGCCCGGCCGCCACCACGACGTCCGCCGCTGGCGCCTGGTGGAGATCCGGCTCAACGGCCGCTGGGCGCCCGCGCTGCTCACCGTGTGGCGGCGTCCGCCCGGCAGTCCGCTGTGGGTGGTCCACGTCGCCTGGGGCCCCGACGTCGGCGGCCCGGGCGAGGAGCGCTGGGCCTGGTTCCAGTTCGACGCCGCCCGCATCCGCCCCCTCGCCGAACCCGCGAGTGCCGCCTTCGCCCCGCGCGACACCGTCCGGGTGCTGCCCGAGCTGGCGGGTCCGTCCGGCGTGGAGTCGGGCGAGGGCTGCTGGCGGCTCGCCTGGCTCCGTGCCGCCGGCACCTGGCGTTCGGCCCTGATCACCATCCGCCGACGCCCCACCCCGGCCGCGCCCTGGATCGCCTACGCCCGTTGGGGCGAGGACCAGCAGGCCGGATGGGTTGTCGTGGACGACAGCCTGCGGCTGATCGACCCCGCCGCGGACACCGCGCCCCACCACGGCGAGCGGTCCCGATGACACTCACCGCCGTCCCCGAACCCGCCCCCGCCGACCCTGCCCGGCGCCTGGCCGACCTCATGGACGCGACCTCGCCGCCACCCGCGCCCAACAGACGGCCAGCGGCACCCTCCCCGTCCTGGACCCGCTGCGCCCGCTGGTACCGGGCGGAGGGCTGGCCCGGGGCACGGTCACCGAGGTGGCCGATGTGGGTCTTCTGCTTGCGGTGGCCGTAGGCCCTGCGACCGCCGACCCGCACGCCTGGTCCGCTGCCGTGGGGCTCGGAGAGGTCGGGTGGGCGGCTGCTGCGGGCTACGGAATGGACCTGCGCCGCCTGGTCGTCGCCGACACCCTGGGCTCCCACTACGCGGACGTCGTGGCGTCGTTGGCCGCCGCGTGCCCCGTCGTTCTGGCCGCGGCTCCTTCCCGGGGCCTGGCGCCGCGGGCCGTCGACCGCCTCGTCGGCCACCTGCGCCGGGCCGGGACCGTCCTGATCACCCCCGGCCCATGGCCCGGTGCCCACCTGCGCCTGGACGTGACCGCCCGGCACTGGTCCGGCGTGCACGACGGCTGGGGGCAGCTCGAACGACGGCACGTGAGGGTGGAGTCCCCGAGGCCGGGGCTCGGCGGCGCGAGCGTGCTTTGCCGAGCTGTGGCTCCCGGACGCCACGGGCGCCGTCGCGGCGGCGACGGAGTCCACAGCCCTCGCGGAGACGCCCAACGGCGGTGGCACGGCCGCCGCGGCGGGATGACCGCCCTGAGCGCGGAGCCGGCATGCCGCGCGGCCCCCGGTCCGCTGTAGGTTTCAGCGTCACTTGTCATTCTGAGTGAGCTTGACCTGCAGCCTCGGGCGGGTGTCTGGTCGACTTGCCGTTGGTTCTGTCCGGACGACTTGTCGTCCACTTCAGACGGGTGACTGTCCGGCGTCGTTGCAGCGGGCGACAGACAGGTCCCCGGCCTGCGGACGTTTCGTGTGGCTGCGCGATCAATCCGGAACGGAATCGGGCCCGTCCAGGGCCTCCCGCCAGACGTTGCCGCCTTCGGCCCAGGTCCAGAACCACTTCCGCAACGAAGCGGTCGCGTGGCGAAGGCCGTCGTGCGGGGTCTCGCCCCACTCGGGGACCCAGCCGTCGCAGTCGTAGAGCAGCACCGGGTTGTCGGCGGCGAGCAGCGAGACGTACCAGTACATCGTGCAGCCGCCGCCCGTCAGATAGAACCAGGACGCCGGCACCCCTTCCGCGCGGTGGCGCTCCTGGACGTTCACTGCGGAAGGCCAGTCGTTCAGGTGCCCCGGCACCCGGTTCCCCTCGCGCAGGCCGACAAGCCCGCCATCGGGCCCGAAGCCGCCATCCGCGACCTCCGTCCAGATACGGCGGAGCAGATCGGGCAGCCGACGCCCGATCCGTCGCTCGACATCCTCGACCTCGGCCACGGTGACCGGCGGGAACAGCGGCCCGCGTGGGGCGTCCGCGTAATACGCGGCCACTTCCTCGGCCCAGGAATCGAGCGAGACCGTCCCATCGCTGCTCGTTCCCCGCCGACCCGGGTGGGGCCGGTCAAACCAGTCGGCGCCGTAACGCTCCGCGATCCAGGCACTCGGCACCCACGCCCTGTCAAAGCGCCGCCCCGGATCCCAGGCCCGGATACGCAGCTTCTCGATCAACGCATCGTCGTCCGCCGGCTCCTCGGCGATTCCAGGATGCCGGAGCGGCTCAGGGGAATCGGGCGAAGCGGCGGTCATGCACCGAGAGCATAGTTGTGGGGCGACGTCGGGTGTCCCGTCCAATCTGAACTGGCAGCCGATCCGCCGCTGACCCGCGGGGCAGGCCGATCCTGGCCAAGCAGACGGCCGAGGACGTCTTCCCGCTGCCCCGCCAGCTCGCCGGCGACGGCGAACTCTTCGCACTCACCGTGACCGGCGACTCGATGAGCGGCGCCGCAGCAGCCATCGAGGATGGCGACACCGTCATCGTGCGCCGCCAACCGGTCGCCGAGAAACATCGTGGCCGCAATGATCGACGACGAGGCCACCGTCAAGCACCTCAAACGCGAGGACGACCGGATCCGGCTGACGCCCCACAACCCGGCCTACGAGCCGAACAACGGCGACAACGCGACCATCCCGGGAAAGGCCGTCACCGTCCTGCGCCGCCTGTGACGGACGCCCTCGCCATCAACCACACGAACAGCCGAAACCCTGGCTGCGATCCGTGAACAGCGCTACGCTGCGCCAGGCCGGTCGAGGGC
>NZ_JBHVFE010000608.1:0-4535 GCF_042801945.1 Kitasatospora sp. NPDC057542 | reverse complement strand
CTTTGGGAGAGGAGGCCGTGGCAGCCTGTCGGCCGTCCACGATGAAGCCTGGGCTCAGGCGGTGGCGGGCTTCAGCTCGCCCCGCTCCTCGCGGACGAGCATCCGCTCGGCGAAGAAGCCGCCGGTGGGCACCACCGCGAGCACGAACAGCAGGATGCCGCGCTTGGCGTCCCACTTCTGCGCCTGCCAGGCCTGGATCCAGAAGACCACGTACAGGATGAACAGGATGCCGTGGACCATGCCCATCACCGGGACGGCGTCGAACGAGGTGGTCCGCTTCAGCACCGAGCAGATCAGCAGCAGGATGAAGGAGACCCCTTCGGGGCCGGAGACCAGGCGCAGGCGGTGGACGGCGCTGCTGTTCACGATGGATACCTCAATACGGGGGTCGGCGGCGCGGACGCACTTGTGAAGCGACTCACAAGCCTTCCGGCCCATTATCACCGAGCCCACGCCCGGGCCCCCGGCCGGGGGTGGCCACCGTGCCCGATCTCACAGCCCCCGCCCCGCCCTGTCACAGCCGTGTGCCGGAACGCCGCCGAACGCGACCGACCGTCACCGGGAACCCCTATCCTGCTGCCCGCGCGCCCACCGAGCCGGGCGCCGACGCATCGCACACGGGGGGACTCACCACATGTTCAAGCGCGACTGGGACCGCAGGACCTGCGCCAAGCGCGGGCACATCACCTACGCGCCGACGGAGCCCGAACTGGCCTCCCGGCTGCACGCCTCGACCGCCCTCGGCGACGCCTGGCGCTGCCTGCGCTGCGGCGACTTCGCCCTGGGCGCCCCGCACGGCTCCGGCCCGGCCGAGGAGGCACCGCTGGTGCCGCGCGGCAAGGCTCTGCGGGACCTGTTCATCCTGCGCTTCCTGGCCGTCGAGCGGGTGCTGCGCGGGCTGCTGATCATCGTGTTCGCCTGGGCCGTGTGGAAGTTCTCCAACAGCCAGGACGCGGTGCACCGGATGTTCGACGAGAACCTCACGGTCTTCAAGCCGGTCACCGACCACTTCCACTGGGACCTCGAACACGCCCCGATCGTCGAGACGATCCGCAAGACCTTCGACTTCAAGAAGAGCACCCTGCTGATCGTCGCGGGCGCGCTGGTCGCCTACGCGGTGATCGAGATCGTCGAAGCGGTCGGGCTGTGGCTGAACAAGCGCTGGGCCGAGTACCTGACCGTGGTCGCCACCGCGGCCTTCCTGCCGCTGGAGGGCTACGAGCTGAGCCACCACGTCAGCGCGGTGAAGATCTGCACCCTGGTGCTGAACATCGCGGCGGTGCTCTGGATCATGCTCTCCAAGCGCCTGTTCGGGCTGCGCGGCGGTGTGGTGGCCTTCGAGGCGGAGCGCCACTCGGCCTCGCTGCTGGAGGTCGAACAGGCGGCCGGCACCGTTGCGCACCCCGGACAGGGGGCGCACGCCCGGGCCTGACCGGCGCGTTTGTCGCAGGCTGGTACCAGTTGGCCCGCGCGCCCTCGCCGGGCCGCGGCCACAGCCGCTAGATTGCGGCCGTGGCACAGTTCAGACTCCAGGGATCGCGCGTGCTCGCCGTCGAGTTGGGCGGGGACGCCGTCAAGGCGCGACACGGTTCGATGGTCGCCTACACCGGGCAGATGGCCTTCAAGAAGTTGACCGGCGGCGGGGACGGCCTGCGCGGCATGGTCACCCGCCGGCTGACCGGCGAGAAGATGACGGTCATGGAGGTGAAGGGGCAGGGCACCTGCTACTTCGCCGACAAGGCCACCGAGATCAGCCTGGTCCGGCTGAACGGCGAGACGCTGTACGTCGAGTCGGACAACCTGCTCTGCACCGAGTCCACCCTGCACACCGGCACCAGCTTCACCGGGCTGAACGGCATGTCCTCCGGCAACGGCCTGTTCACCACCAAGGTGGAGGGCCACGGCTGGGCGGCCGTCACCTCCAACGGTCCGGCCGTCATCCTTCGGGTGGACAAGAGCATGCCGCTGCGGGTGGACCCGGGCGCGTACGTGGCGCACACCGGCACCCTGCAGCGCAGCCTGAAGTCGGGCGCGGGCTGGACCACGGTGATCGGCGAGGGCGGCGGCGAGGCCGTCCAGATCGAGTTCACCGGCGACGGCCTGGTGTACGTCCAGCCCTCCGAGAAGGTCACCATCGGGGGTGACGTCTGATGGGCTTCACGAAGATCAACGGCAAGATGGTCGAGGCCCAGGTGGTGCCCGGGCAGCGGTTGTTCAGCCAGCGCGGCGCGATGCTCGCGTACAGCGGCGACGTGCGCTTCACGCCGAACATCACCGGCGGGCAGGGCGGCGTGATGTCGATGATCGGCCGCCGGGTGGCCAACGAGGACACCCCGCTGATGACCGTCGAGGGCCAGGGCCGGGTGATGTTCGGCCACGGCGGCCACCACGTCCACGTGATCGACCTGTTCGGCGACACCCTGTACGTCGAGGCCGACCGGCTGCTCGCCTTCGAGGGCACGCTGCGGCAGTCCACCATGTTCATGGGCTCGCAGGGCGGGGTGATGGGCATGGTCCGCGGCCAGGTCACCGGGCAGGGTCTGTTCACCACCAAGCTGGAGGGCCAGGGCTCGGTCGCGGTGATGGCCCACGGCGGCGTCTTCGAGCTGCCGATCGTCCCCGGCCAGTCGGTGCACGTCGACCCGCAGGCGTACGTGGCGCACCGCGGCGACGTCCGCAACAAGCTGTCCACGGCGCTGGGTTGGCGCGACATGATCGGCCGCGGCTCGGGCGAGGCGTTCCAGCTGGAACTGTCCGGGCAGGGCGCGGTGTACGTCCAGGCGAGCGAGGAGAAGCTCTGATGTCCTACCCGCCGCAGCCCCCGTACGGCTCGCCGCACAACCAGCCGACCCAGCCCGGCTTCGCGGTCCCGCCGCCCCCGCCGAACTACGGCCCGCCGCACGGCTACCCGCCGCCCCCACCGGCCCACCAGCCTCCGCCGCCGCCCCCGCAGCAGCCGTACGGTCAGCAACAGCCCTACGCCCAGGAGCAGTTCGGCGGCCCGGCGGCCCCGCTTCCGACCGGCCACGGCGACACCGGGCCCGCGGTGTGGGACGTCCACAGCCTGCCGGCCGGCGACAACGTCAACCCGTACGCCTTCTCGGTCGACCTGAACGGCTCGTACTTCCTCCAGAAGGGCAAGATGGTCGCCTACTACGGCGACATCACCTTCAAGGGCGTCGGCGCCGGGGCGATCGACCGGATGCTCGGGCAGCACTTCAACTCGCCGATGCACGCGGCGGACTGGGTGGTCGCCGAGGGGCGCGGCAAGCTTCTACTGGCCGACCGGGCGTTCGACCTCAACTCGTACGACCTGGACGAGGGCAACCTGACCGTCCGCTCCGGCAACCTGCTGGCGTTCGACCCGACGCTGCGGCTCAAGCAGTCGATCATCCCGGGCTTCCTGACCCTGATCGGCACCGGCCGCTTCGTCGCCGCCTCCAACGGGCCGGTGCACTTCGTCGAGCCGCCGATCCGGGTGGACCCGCAGGCGCTGGTCGGCTGGGCGGACTGCCCGGCGCCGTGCCACCACTACGACCACGACTACATGCACGGGCTGATCGGCGGCCTGCGCCGGCTGACCGGCTTCGGCGGCGCCTCCGGCGAGGAGCACCAGTTCGAGTTCATCGGCGCCGGCCAGGTGCTGCTGCAGTCGAGTGAAAAGCTGATGGCGGAGCGGCCGGTCGGACAGGTCGGGGCGGAGGCGGGGGTGCCGGTCGGCGGGGTGCCGACCCAGCCGGGCGGGCACGGCGGCGGGAACCCGAACCTGCCGGGCCTCGGTAACCTGGGCGACCTCGGTCGACGTTTCGGTCTGTAAACTGGTACAAGATTGAACTAAATTCGGCTATGCTGGATGCCATGGATACGCACACGATCGACGCCGCTGACACCCCTCCGTCGCAGCCCGAGGAGGAGACTCCCTGGCTGACCGCCAGGGAACAGCGGATGTGGCGCGCCCATCTGGAGGTCGCCAAGCTGCTGGAGTACCAGCTCAGCCGCGAGCTCCAGCCGCACAACCTGGCGATCAACGACTACGAGATCCTGGTCGTGCTCTCCGAGGCCCCGGACCGCCGGATGCGGATGACCGACCTCGCGACCGCCACCCTCCAGTCGAAGAGCCGCCTCTCCCACCAGATCACCCGGATGGAGAACGCCGGCCTGGTCCTCCGCCAGGAGTGCCCGGGCGACCGCCGCGGCCTCTACGCCCACCTCACCGAGCACGGCTGGGAGACCATGCAGCGGGTCGCCCCGGACCACGTACGCAGCGTCCGGGCCCACTTCATCGACCGCTTCACCCCGGAGCAGCTCGACGACATGTACCAGGCGCTCTCCCCCGTCGCCGAACACCTCCGCGGCCTGCGCGGCAAGCCGTAGGCCCCAGGTTCCGTCCCACGCCGCCCCGCCCCGATCCCGATCGCGGCGGGGCGGACCGCATTCCGGGGAGGCCCACTCGGCACCTCTGCGCAGGAAGTCGACCCCCTCGACCTCCTGCGCAGAGGCCGAGAGGAACGAGGGAGAACGGGTGGGCCCGCGCC
>NZ_JBHVFE010000607.1:0-4603 GCF_042801945.1 Kitasatospora sp. NPDC057542 | reverse complement strand
CTGGGGGGCCCCCCCCGGGGCCCCCACCACGGCCGTCGGCGTGTCCGCAGGGGACCACGCGGGTGGGGGCGAGCGAGAGGACGTTCGGCCGGCCGCGTGATCGGTTCGCGCATCGGGGCCGATGCCGTCTCGGCAGGGTGCCGCCGCGGCCGCACCCTGCGCGATCACGCCTGATGTGAGCGAAGGCGGGATCGGTGTGAGACTGGGCAGGGAAGGGGTGATCCCCGTGTCGGACCCACCGCACGCGTCCGCCGGTCCCGACACCGTCGTCGACGAGAGTCTGCTGGAAGAGCTGATCATCGAGGCGCAGACGGCCCTGCCGGTCGAACTGCCCGCCCTGGCGAACCGGTGCGCCGCGGCCCTCGGCCTGGACACCGTGCTGATCTACCTCGTCGACCTGCAACAACGGCTGCTCGTCCCGCTCGACGAGGCCTCGGAGCCGCTGCCGGTGGACCGTTCGCGGGCCGGCTGGGCGTACCGCAGGGTCTCCCCGCAGGTGGCAGCCGACGACGGTGGCGTGATCGTCTGGCTGCCGCTGGTCGACGGTGCGGAGCGGCTGGGCGTGCTGGCGGTGCGGACCGCCGCGCTCGACGGGGTGCGGATGCGCCGCAGCCGGATGCTCGCCCATCTGTTCGCCATGCTGATCACCTCCAAACGCACCTACAGCGACTGGCTCGCCTCCCTCGCCCGCACCGCGACCATGGGGCTGCCCGCCGAGATGCTGCGGGCCTTCCTGCCGCCCCAGACCATCGGCAGCAGCAGGTGCGTCTCGACCGCGGTCCTGGAACCGGCGTACGACGTCGCCGGCGACGCCTTCGACCACTCGGTGATCAAGAACGTGCTGCACACCATGATCCTCGACTCCATGGGGCACGATCTGACCTCCGGCCTGACCACGTCGGTCGCCATGGCGGCGGCGCGCAACGCCCGCCGCGCCGGCAGTCCCCCGTCCGACGTGGTCGGCTCCGTCGACCAGGCGCTCGTCCACTGGCTGCCCGACCACTTCTGCACCGGCGTGCTGTGCCGGCTCGACGCGGAGACCGGGGTGCTGCACTGGGTCAACTGCGGACACCCGCCGCCGCTGCTGATCCGTGCCGAGCGGGTGCTCCACGGAGCACTGGACAGCCCCCCGCAGCCCCCGATCGGCCTGGCCGACCACCTCGCCCCGGAAGCCCGGCAGGTCCACGAGACGACACTGGAGCCGGGCGACCGCGTCCTGCTCTACACCGACGGCGTCGTGGAGGCACGTGACACGGACGGTGCGGAGTTCGGCCTCGACCAGTTCACCGACTTCATCATCCGCTCCTCGGCCGCCGGCCAGCGCCCGGCCGAGGTGCTGCGGCTGCTCATCCACGCCATCCTCGACCACCAGCGCAACCGCCTGCGGGACGACGCGACCATCCTGCTCTTCGAATGGCGCCCGCAGCGCCCGTGACGCGCTGTGGCACCGGCGCGTGGTGCAGACGTCGACGCGGCGGGCCGGGGGGTCAGGGGACGATCCTCACCGACTCGGCCCGTGATGGGTGGTGGAGCCGGTGGAGGCCGGCGTAGGCGGGGCTGCGGGCGAGGAGTTCCTCATGGGTGCCGTGGCCGGCGAGCAGGCCCTGTTCGAGCAGGACGATCTGGTCGGCGTCGCGGACCGTGAGCAGGTTGTGCGAGATGATGATCGTCGTGCGGCCGGCCATCAGCGCACGCAGCGGGCCCATGATCCGCCGGGCCGACTCGGCGTCCAGGCCGGTGGTGGGTTCGTCCAGGAGGAGGACGGGTGCGTCCCGAACCATCGCGCGGGCGATGGCCAGACGCTGGCGCTGGCCGCCGGAGAGCAGTCGTCCGCGCTGGCCGACCACGGTGTCGTAGCCGTCGGGCAGCAGGCTGACGAACCCGTGGGCGTCCGCCGCCCTGGCGGCCGCCAGGATCTCGGCCTCGGTCGCCTCCGGGCGCCCGTACGCGATGTTCTCCCGGACGGTGCCGTGGAAGACCAGGGTCTCCTGCAGGACCACGGCGACGTTCTCGCGCAGCTCGGTGAGCGACAGTTCGCGCAGGTCGACACCGTCGAGCCGGACGGCGCCGGCGGCCGGGTCGTAGAAGCGGAGCAGCAGCTTGGCGACGGTGGACTTCCCCGCGCCGCTGGCGCCGACCA
Source organism: Kitasatospora sp. NPDC057542 (assembly GCF_042801945.1). Classification (NCBI taxonomy): domain Bacteria; kingdom Bacillati; phylum Actinomycetota; class Actinomycetes; order Kitasatosporales; family Streptomycetaceae; genus Kitasatospora; species Kitasatospora sp. NPDC057542. Next base: position 2,463 of record NZ_JBHVFE010000607.1, on the reverse strand, counting down.
GGGCCAGCGTCTTCCCCGGCGCCACCGTGAAGGACACCCCGGACAGCGCGGGCGTCGCCGTCTCCGGGTAGCTGAAGGTCACGTCGTCGAACTCGATCCCGCCGTGGGCCCGGCCGATCGCCCGCGGGGTCGAGGGGGCGGCGACCTGCGGGCGCTGGTCGAGCAGTTCGATGATCCGCTCGGCGGCGGCGGAAGCGCTGTAGAAGGTGTTGCCGAGCCCGGACATGCCCCGGATCGGGCCGTAGAGCTGGCTCAGCAGTGCGAGGAAGACCATCAGGCCGCCGAGGGTGAGCCGGCCACGGACCAGCTCCCAGGTCCCGAGGCCCATCACTGCCAGGCCGCCGAGCAGCTCGATGAACTCGACCGTGGGTCCGTAGAGCGCTCCGATCCGGGTCGAGGCCATCGCGGCGTGGTACCGGCCGACGCTCTCGCGCTGAAACCTGGTGTGCTCCCAGCCCTGGCGGTTGTACGCCTGGACGAGTGCGATGTTGCCGAGCGACTCCTCGGTGACCGCGCTGATCGAACCGCCGCGCCGGCGGCGTTCGCGTGAGGCCGCCCGGATCAGCTTGGCGAAGCGGCGGGCGGTGAGGAAGAACAGCGGCGCGGCGACCAGTGCGGTCAGCGTCAGGTCCCAGCGCAGCGCCAGCAGGAGACCGACGAAGATGCCCAGCCGCGCCACCTGGCCGAGCGCGGTGACGATCCCGGAGAGCAGGAAGGTCTCGACCGCGTCGACGTCGCCGGTCACCCGGGACAGCACGTCGCCGAGCTGCCGCCGCTCGAAGAAGCCCAGTGACAGGCCCTGGAGGTGCCGGAACACGTCCGATCGCAGGACGAGCAGGAAGCGCTCGCTGACCCAGGTGGAGGTCACCCGGCGGGCGAAGGTCAGCGCTCCGGAGAGCAGGGCCAGCCCGGCGTAGGCGAGGGCGACCGGCAGGAACAGGCTCAGCCTGTGCGGGATGAGCATGTCGTCGATCACGATCTTGAACAGCAGGATCTCCGCTGCCTCGATCGCCGGGCCCACCGCGACCAGGACCAGCAGCACCACCAGCCAGTGGCGGCCGCCCTTGGTGTAGGGCCAGAAGCGCCGGAAGACCTCGCGGAGCGGGACCGGCGGTGCGGCGGCGACGAGGGCGTCGGAGCTCTCGACGACGAGCAGCCCGCGCAGGGCCTCTCGAAGAGTCCGCTTTCGCGTCATCTCACGGTCTTCCCGCTTGGTGCCCGGCACCGGTCACCCCGCTGAACCCCGACCCGAGCCCGGAACCCGCCGGGTGGCGCGGGCCGGACGGACCGGGCGGGGCGACAGGCAGGCCGGGCACGAAGTATGCCCGGCCTGCTGTCGTAACGGATTGCAAGTGTCCGGCTACTGTGGATGTCAGTAGCCCCAGTCGCCGCCGCCGCCATAGCCGCCGCCGTAGCCGCCGCCGCCGCCGTGGTCGCCGAAGTCGTCATAGCCGCCGCCGTAGCCGCCGCCGTAGCCGCCGCCGCCGTGGTCGCCGAAGTCGTCGCGTTCGAAGCCGCGCTCACCGTAGCCGCCGCCGTAGCCGCCGCCACCGCCGTGTTCGTCAAACCTGCCGAGGGTGCCGAGGTTTTCGAGGAATCCCATGATCAAACCTTCCTACGATTCCCCCTCAAACCATCGTCAGTCCGAGCGCACGGGATCGGCAAGCATAATCCGGGAAAAATTGAAGATTTAAAAAATGATTAGAGTATCGCAACTGATGGTCAGCTCGGCGATTTTCATGGCAAAATCATGTCAAATCTTTGGTTGAGCTCAAGCCGAGGGGCCGTGTGTGGCGAGCTGGCGAGCTGTCGCGCTGCGGCCGCCAATCGCGCCACGCCACCCCATGGGGGTATGGGTGGCCTGCCGTGACGGGGTCGCCCGCGCCGCGTCAGGTCCGCCCGACCCGCGGACGTGCCGGACCGTGACCGACCGTTCGCGCCGCGCGCCTGTCGCGGCAGGCCTCCGCCTCGGACGAACCGCCGTATGGCGCTGCCGGAGCGGGGCAGCCGCGCGGGCGAGGCCGTCGGCTTGCCTCGGTCGTCAACCGGGCGTGGAGCATCCATCGACCTGGCCGGCCTTCCGGTCGGCAGAACCGCCCCGCCCGAGTCGTCGAGGCCGTCCTCATGGTGGCCGACCGGCGCGAGGGGGCGGAGCGGAGGCGGGAGGAACGGGAGAGGCTCAGGGGTGAAGGCGGATGCACCGATGAACCGTCATTCTGACGTCTGGCCAGGAGCCGGCGGACGCCCGGTCCTCGCCCCCGGGATGCCGGGCCCGTCGGCGGTTCGTCGCCTGCTCGTCGGTCGCCACGGCATCGCCTCGGCGCTCTCGGCTCTGCCAGTCGGACTCGCGCTTCTTCAGCCCCAACAGCCAGACACTGCTGGCAAGTTCGACGAACCTGACCGAGGTGCGGGTGACCGCGACCGTGAGAGGGCCCGTGCCATGCGGATCGCGCGGGCACGGGC
>NZ_JBHVFE010000606.1:0-4666 GCF_042801945.1 Kitasatospora sp. NPDC057542 | reverse complement strand
CCGCCGGGCCTGGCGGTCCTGCTGCTGTTGCAGCGCAGGGGGCAGGGCAGGTCTCCGTCGCAGTCGGAGATCCAGGGCCGGCGCAAGCCCCCAGGTCGTGGGCGATCGTACGACCACCGCCCGATCGGACGCCGAACCGCAGGACACACTCCGGGTGTGCCAGGATCTGCTGCTGTGACCAACGGTCCTCTCGCCGGCCTCGACGATGTGCCCTGGGCCCGACTGCGGCACTCCTACGGCAAGGCCGAGGACGTCCCCGGACACCTCCGGGCGATGCAGGCGGGGGACCGGGAGGGCCACTACCCGCCGAGTGCTCAGCTCGCGAACCACATCGTGCACCAGGGCACGCGATCGCAGGCCGCGGCGTACACCGTTCCGTTTCTCGTGCGGATGGCGCTCGACCCGAGACTGGTCAACAGGCACCGGTTCGTCGGTCTGCTGGTCGCCATCGCGATCGGGCTGGACAACAACCATCTGCCGAACGGCTACGACCCCCGGGAAGACCGCGAGTACCTGGCACGGATGCGAGGTGAAGCCGACGACTGGGCTCGGTGGATCGCCGAAGCCGCGGACGACGAGCAGCGCAAGCAGCGTGAGGAGAGCTGCGAGCAGGTGCTCATCGACGCCGAAGCGGTCGTGTCCTCCTACGACGCCGTCCGGGAAGCACTTCCCGCGCTCGCCGTCCTGCTGACTTCGGACAGCCCTGAACTGCGCGCCGAGACGGCGAACCTGTTCGCGTGGTTCCCCGAGTACGCGCCGACGTCGGTTCCGCTGCTGAAGGCGTTCGTCACCAATGAAGCCTCGCCCGGAGCCGCGGCGACGGGCGTGGTCGCCCTCGGGCTGCTCGGCGATCCGGCGGCCGTCCCTTTCATCGAAAGCTACCTGGACAGCCCTGTCGTCGAGCTGCGCTGGGCCTCCGCCTTCGCGCTGACGCGGTTCGGCGTCGCCGACCCGGCCGTCGTGGACGTGCTGATCCAGGTCGTCGCCCGGCCGCCGGAGAAGACCGGGACGATGGCGTTCCTGAGCGGCTCCTACGGCAGCCTCGCCGTGATGGCCCTGGCCGAGACACCCGAGGCCACGACGCTGCGAGCGGTGGAGGCCATGCTCGTCGGTCTGGCCGACTGTACGGGCGTCGAGAGGTACTACGACAGGTACTACACGGCGCACAGGCTGTTCACGCTGGTCTTTCCGGGCAAACCCGCCGAAGCGCCGCAGTCCTTCGGAGACCTGAGCGACGTGCAGCAGCGGGTCGTGCGGTTCATCGCCGACCAGGACGCCGATGGCTGGCCCGCCGGCGGAATGGACGCTCTGCGCCGGTGGAAGGTGCCGACCGGGCACTCTGACCTGCGTGCCTACGTCGGTGGTGTCCAGGCCGGCTGACAGGCCGACAACCGGCGCCGGGTCCGGGCCGGGCAGCAGGGTGTCCTTGCCGCGGTCCCGAGGGCCGTCCCCTTGCCGAGCAGGTCGGCGTTGTTGCCGCCCCGATCCCCGCGGGTAGAGCCGGACGTCCCCGCGCCCGCCATGGCGAACGCCCGTCCCGGCCGGCGTCAGTGCGACTCCTCCAACAGCACTGCCGCGACGGCTTCGGTGCCGGCCAGGCCGACCGAGCAGAAGGCGGTGAGTCGTCCCGGTCGGTGCGTCCGACCTCGGCGCCGGCCAGGACGGTACCGAGGTCGACCATCCGCTCGACGGGCAGGATGTGCGGTTCGGCGTAGCCGGCCGTCCGCGCGAGTGAGTCCGTCAGGGGGCGTGTGCGCGGTCCGCCGGGGCGGTGGGGACTTCGTGGCGCGAGAGCGACTTGGGCCCGAGCGTCGTCACGTGCGTGCCCGGTGCGATCCAGCCGGCGTCCAGGACGGGCACCGGGCTGTTCGTCGCGACGACCACGACGTCGCGCTCCCGCACCGCCTCCTCGACCGTGCCCACCGCCCGCACCTCGACCTCCAACTCCTCGGCGGCGCGCCGGGCGAACGCCTGCGCGCGCTCCGACCTGCGGGACACCACCACGGCCTCCGGCTCCGTTCCACGGCTACGCCGACCGGTACCTCGGGACGGGCTTTCCGAAGGTCGAGCAGCACCGGGAGGCCGCGATCCGGCGGCGCAGGTCCAGTGGGTGGCCCGGGAGTCGTGCGTCTCGACTCAGATGAAGGTGATGACCAGCACGGCGGCCGCCACCAGGAGGAGAACCGTCAACGCCGGCGCGCCGGGGCGCCCGCCGGGCTCGGAGGTGACGGCGACGAAGGAGACGGCGGGGACCGCCAGCGAGAGGGCGATCGCCAACCACCCCACGACATCGGTGGGAACCCCGGCGACCATGGCCCCCCAGACGGTCGTGAACATCACCGCCAGCCAGGCAGTCGCGGTCAGCACCGCCCAGGCCGCGCGCGCAGTCCACCGTTCGACCGGGTCGGCCGCGTGGAAGTTGGCGCGGGTCATCGTCCAGATCCGGGTCAGGTTCGCCACTGGAACATCCTCTCGAACAACACCGTCAGGCACCAGGGACGGGCGCGCATCGGGCGCGGCTGGACGACCACCAGGTCCGCCGCCACCGAAGGCCGACACCGGCACACGCCCGTCGGGGGTCGGGCCGACGCGTTCGGGTGGCCACCGCTACAGCACCACGGTGGCGACGAAGAGGATGACGGCGAAGACGACGGTGCCCACCACCCCGATCCTCGTGGGTGTGATCCGGTCCCGGAACTGCCTCTCCGGCCGGACGCGCTGGCTCGGACCGGTGCTGTGCTTCCACCAGTCGACGACCCGCCGGAAGTCGGCGTCGAAGTCCTCCAACGGATTGAAGCCGCTGGTCACCAGGGTCGACAGCCAGTGGCGCCGACCGTCGGTGGTGTGGATCCGCGCCACGCGTGTGGTCGTGCCGCGGCCCTGGATCTCCGACACGTCGATCCAGCAGATCTGTTGCCAGGAGTAGGTGCGGCCACGGCCGAGCCCCCAGCTGACGGTGACTCCGTCGGCGTTGACCCGGACCCAGTACCGCATGGCGATGAGGCGGCTCCCAGCAACCAGCAGCACCGTCCCGCCGACGAGCAGGATCATGAGGCCGGGGCCGAAGTGGAACTTCATTCGGCCGGCGAGGACTTCGGCCGTGATGACCATGAGCAGTAGCGCGAGATCGGCCAAGTCGGGGCTGAATCTGTCTTTCCCCCGGAAGATCAGTTCGTTCACATGGCGCACCCTACGCCTCACTGGCACCGGCCTCACAGAGGGTTGGATTGACAGATCGTCATGATGGCGGTGCAGTGACGGATCCGCCCTGCTCGGAGGCTGCGGCAGTCGGGAAATGGGTACGGCCAGGCCCGGCGGCCCAGGCCGTCGGCCGAGAGTCTCAGGTGGGGGCATCTGTAGCCGGGTTCAGTCAGGCCAGCGCTGACTCAATGCCGCACGCATCAGCAGCAACGCCAACTGACCAACGATCAAAAGGCGCTTGCACTCGAAAGCTCGACAGACATGGCTCCGGTGCAATGGCAAGTTCATGAGGGGGATCGACAGTGACGTCGGCGAGCATGTCCGGGATCGGCCAGGTTCATCGGGCTTTCGAGGAACAGGCGAGACGGGCTCCGGACGACATCGCCGTGGTGGCGCAGTCGGTCCGGACCACGTACTCGGAGCTCGACCGCCGGGCCGCTGCCGTGGCCCGAGCCGCAGCGCCACCGCGGTGACCACCGACGAGGCCTTGCCCGCGTGGGCGAGGCACAGCTGCTCGCCGGCCAGTTTGCTGACCGCGTACGGCGACTCCGGCGTCGGCATCCGCTTCTCGCCGGACGCGCCTTCGAGGATGGCGCCGTACACGCTGGACGACGAGGCGTAGACCAGTCGCGAAACGCGGATCGGTCGGCAGGGGATACGGCCGTCGCCGAACTCGGCCCGGGCCTTTGGCGTGATCGTCCAGCACCACCGGGGCGCTCCCCCGGTACGGCCGGACTGCTCGGCCCGGCGACCGGGGCCGGCGGCTCAGGCCCGGTGGCGCCGGCGGAGCCAGATCCCGGTGCCGACCAGCAGCACGGCCGCGACGGCGGTGCCGGCGGCGGCCCAGGTGGTGGAGTCGGAGGTGTCGCGTGCGGAGGCGGAGCCGGAGGCTGCGGTCGGTGCGGAACCGGCGGGAGCGGGCTCGGACACCGGCCCGCCGATGGGCACCGGGACGGGCCCGGCGCTCGTCCCCGTCGACGGCAACGCGGCCGCCGTGCCGGCGGGCACCGGGTCGTCGATGACGGCGTCCGCCACGTCCAGTTCGCGCTGGGCGTGGCCGAGCGACGGGAAGGCGCAGTCCACGGTCACCTGCCAGTGCCCGGCGGGCAGGATCTCCCGGGTGGTGTACGTCCCCGGGCGGCCCGGGACGCCGACCAGCCGCCAGGGGCCCACCGCCCGGCCGTCCGCGGCGGTGGCGGAGAGCGTGCCGGCGAAGTCCTCGGTGACCGGGTCGTGGTCGTTCTCCCATGTGGCGACGGTGCTGACGTGACCGTTCTGCTGGCCGGTGACGTCCAGGTGGACGCTGTCGCCGTGGGCACCGGCCGGTGCGGCGGTGGGCAGGACGGCGGCCGCCGCGAGGGCGCAGGCGGCGAGGAGCGGGCGGGTTCGCATGGCGGGTGTTCCTCGGAGCGGTGTGGGAGGACGGGTGAGGGAACGGGGGCGCCGGGCGCGGCCACCCCGGGAC
>NZ_JBHVFE010000605.1:0-4672 GCF_042801945.1 Kitasatospora sp. NPDC057542 | reverse complement strand
GTCTTCCTCGCCGACGGCCGCATCGTCGACGAACTCCACAACCCCACCGCCGACACCGTCCTGGACCGCATGCGCCGCTTCGACGCCAAGGGCCGTACCAGCTGACACACCGGCAGCCGCAGCCCGCTCACCGACCCTCCCAGGACACCCCATGTATCGCACCGCACTGCGCAACGTGCTGGCCCACAAGGGCCGACTGCTGATGACGGCACTGGCCGTCATGCTCGGCACCGCCTTCGTGGCCGGCACCATGGTCTTCTCCGACACCTTCGGCAAGGCCATGCGGGACAGCAACTCCAAGAGCTACTCGGACGTCTCGGTCCAGGTGGTGGACCGCGCGGCCGGCTCCTCCGCCTCCGCCCGGCAGAAGGGCGAGGGCGGCTCGGCCACCCTCACCGACGCCACCCTCCAGCAGCTGGCCGCCCTGCCGGGCACCGCCGGCGCCCGTGGCGTGGTCAGCGGCTTCACCGGCGTCGCCGACAAGAAGGGCAGCCTGATCGGCCAGGTCTGGGCCGCCAAGGGTGCCAACTTCGCGCCGGGCCAGGACGGCAAGGACCCGCGCTACCCGATGGTCGAGGGCCAGGGCCCGAAGGCCGCCAAGGAGGTCGCGCTCGACCGCAAGACCGTCGACAAGGCGGGCTACAAGGTCGGCGACACCGTCCGGGTCGCCGCCAACGGCCCGGTCGTCGAGGCGAAGCTCACCGGCGTCTTCACCACCGACGACCCGGTGGTGAACACCGGCGGCACGCTCACCCTGTTCGACAAGGCCACCGCCCAGCAGACCCTGCTGGAGCCGGGCCGCTACAGCAGCATCGTGCTCACCGCCAAGCCCGGGACCAGCCAGGACGCTCTGCTCGCCCAGGCCCAGCCCGCGGTGCCGTCCGGCCACCAGTTCGACGTCGAGACCGGCGCCAAGCTCAAGGCCGACGAGCAGGACATGATCTCCAAGGGCACCAGCAGCATGCGCACGATGCTCCTGGTCTTCGCCTTCATCGCGCTCTTCGTCGGCATCTTCATCATCGCCAACACCTTCACCATGCTGGTCGCCCAGCGCACCAAGGAGCTGGCCCTGCTGCGCGCCGTCGGCGCCAGTCGCAAGCAGGTCACCCGCTCCGTACTGATCGAAGCCCTGCTGATCGGCACCGTCTCCGCCGTGGCCGGTCTGATCGCCGGCATCGGGATCGGCGCCGGGATGCAGTCGCTGATCGGCTCGCTGAACGAGAACATGCCGAACGGCTCGCTGGTGATCAAGCCGCTCACCGTCGTGGTGACGGTCGTGGTCGGCGTCCTGGTGACGGTCATGTCGGCCCTGCTGCCCGCCATGCGCGCCTCCCGGATCGCCCCGGTGGCCGCGATGAGCAGCGGCGACCAGCCGGTCTCCCAGAAGAGCCTGGTGGTCCGCAACACGATCGGCTCGGTGCTCGCCGGCGGCGGTCTCGCGCTGATCGGCTACGGCGCCTCCACTGGCGACGACAGCGGCCGGCTGCCGGTCGGCCTCGGTGCCTTCCTGGCCCTGATCGGCGTGTTCGTCCTGCTGCCGCTGCTCTCCCGTCCGGTGGTCGCGCTGGTCGGCCCGCTGCTGCGCGGGCTCGGCGGCACCCCGGGCAAGCTCGCCCAGCAGAACGCGGTGCGCAACCCGCGCCGCACCGCCGCCACCGCCGCCGCGCTGACCATCGGTCTGACCCTGGTCACCGGGCTCACCGTGATCGGCGCCTCGGTCAACGACACCATCGACCGGGCCGTCACCAAGTCGATGAAGGCCGACTTCATCGTCGGGGCCGCCAACAGCATGAGCCTGTCCGAGCAGGTGCCCGCCCAGATCGCCAAGGCCCCCGGCGTGGCGGCCTCCTCGGCGATGACGAGCGCGTACTGGGACCTCAACGGCACCAGCATGGTGGTCTCCGGCCTGGACGCGGCCGTGCTCGACCAGCTCGCCGACGTCGAGCTGACCAGCGGCTCCACCGCCGGCTTCGGCAAGGGCCAGCTGCTGCTCGACGAGGACACCGCCAAGAAGCTGAACGTCACCACCGGCTCGGTGTTGAACGTGTCCTTCGCGGACGAGTCCACCGGCCCGCTCACCGTCGGCGGCGTGTACAAGAGCGGCGGCATGCTCGGCCGGGTCATGCTGGCCAACACCGACATCGCCAAGCACGAGCCGAAGCCGCACATCTCCGACGTCCTGGTCAAGGGCAAGGACGGCGCCACCGACGGCCTCAAGCAGGCCCTCAAGGACGCCACCGGCGCCAACCCGGTGATCGAGGTGAAGTCCCAGCAGGACGTCCGGGACGAGTTCAGCCAGACCATCACCTTCGCGCTGAACCTGATGTACGGCCTGCTGGGGATGGCGGTCCTGATCGCGATCCTGGGCGTGGTCAACACGCTGGCGATGTCGGTCTTCGAGCGCAAGCGCGAGATCGGGATGCTGCGGGCGATCGGCCTGGACCGCGGGGGCATCAAGCGGATGGTCCGTCTGGAGTCCGTGGTGATCTCGCTGTTCGGCGCCGGCATCGGCCTGCTGCTCGGCTGCTTCATCGCCTGGGCGATCAACGGCACCCTGAAGTCCAGCCTCTCCGGCCTGACCACGGTCCTGCCGTACGGCCAGCTGGCGTTGTTCCTGGCGCTGGCCGGGGTGGTCGGCCTGGTGGCCGCGATCTGGCCGGCCCGCCGGGCGTCCAAGCTGGACATCCTGTCGAGCATCAAGACCGACTGACCGGTCCCCGGAACGAGAGAGGTCCCCTGCCGAAGGGTTTCGGCAGGGGACCTTCTACTTCTGTACTCCGCCCGGTCGCACGGCCGGCTGAGCACCACGGAGGTCGTGGTCCGGCAATGCTGCCGGGCGGAGGGCCTCCGACTCATACCCCGGTGCTCCCACACCGGGGTCTCAGTCGCTTACTTGCTCGCGAGTTCCTTGTCGGCGGCCGGCTTGGCGGCCTCGACGGGCTTGGTGGGCGGAGTGACCTCCTGGATCGGAAGCTGCGGCCGCTCCATCTGGGAGAGGCCGACCATCTCGCGCTTGAGGAACATCGCGAGCGTCCAGTCGGTGAAGACGCGGACCTTGCGGTTGAAGGTCGGCACCATCGCGCCGTGGTACAGGCGGTGGAACCACCAGGCCGGACGGCCCTTCAGCTTGTACTTGCCGAAGAGGATCGCCACGCCCTTGTGCAGGCCGAGACCGGCGACCGCACCGAGGTTCTTGTGCTTGTACTCCTTCTGCGGGAAGCCGCGCATGCCGGAGATCACGTTGTCGCCGAGGACGACGGCCTGGCGGCAGGCGTGCTGCGCGTTCGGCGGGCACCAGGCGCCCTCGCCGGCGGCGAGGTCCGGCACCTGGGCGTTGTCGCCGGCGGCCCAGACGTAGTCGAAGCCCTGGACCTGGAGGGTCGGCGCGGTGTCGACGTGGCCGCGCGGGCCCAGCGGCAGGCCGAACTCGGCCAGCACCGGGTTCGGCTTCACGCCGGCCGTCCACACGATGGTGGAGGCGTCCATCTCCATGCCGTTCTTCAGCATGACGTGGCCGTCGACGCAGGAGTCCATGGAGGTCTCGATGTAGACCTCGATGTTGCGCTCCTCGAGCTTCTCCTTGGTCCACAGACCGAGGTCCGGGCCCATCTCGGGGAGGATGCGGTTGGCCGCCTCGACCACCACGAAGCGCATGTCGTCGCGGCTGACGGTCTTGTACAGCTTGGCCGCGTCGCGGGCCATGTCCTCGATCTCGGCGACGGTCTCGATGCCGGCGAAGCCGCCACCGATCACCACGAAGGTCAGGGCCTTGCGGCGGATCTCCTCGTCCGTGGTGGACTCGGCCTTGTCCAGCTGCGCCATGACGTGGTTGCGGAGGCCGATGGCCTCCTCGACCGTCTTCATGCCGATGCCGTTCTCCGCCAGACCCGGGATCGGGAAGGTGCGGGAGACCGAGCCGGTCGCGACGACCAGGTACTCGAAGGGCAGCTCGTAGCTGTCGCCGGCCGCGGGCTGGATGGTGGCGACCTTGCGGGCGTGGTCGATGCCGGTGACGGACCCGGTCAGCACCTCCGCCTGCTTGAGGGCGCTGCGCAGCGGCGCGACGAGGTTGCGGGGCGCGACGTTGCCGCCGGCCGCCTCGGGGAGGAAGGGCAGGTACGTCATGTACGACCGCGGGTCCACGACCGTGACGGTCGCTTCGCCGTAGCGCATCTTCTTGAGGATGCGCATCGCGGCATACAGGCCGACGTAACCACCGCCGACAATGAGGATGCGAGGACGCTCCGTGGTGCTCATATCCGAAAGTATCCAGCACCGTCCGGAGCAGCCTTCGTGAGCCCGGTCACAAGTTGACGGACCCCCCGTGCTACACTGCGCGGCCGCAAAAACGGGCCCGGCGCGGGGGCTCGCACCCCTGGGCGACCCCGCGCGAACGCGCGCCGGAGCACTACCGGCCTGAGCAGCAACGATCCGCACAGCGCCCGGGTTCCCGCGCGTGTTTTCGATATTCAAACCTCGAACCGGGTCTGACCTGCGATCTCATGGCCGACTCGACCGACGGGCCTTCGGTCCCACATTTCGGACGTAGCGGGCGAGCCGGTGCGACGAATGGCCGGATCGCCATGTGAAGAAATTCACGAACTTTCCCGCCCGGGCTCGGGCGCGCCCCGGCCCCGGCCCCCCGAAAGGGGTGCCGGGGCCTGTCCGGGCA
>NZ_JBHVFE010000604.1:0-4676 GCF_042801945.1 Kitasatospora sp. NPDC057542 | reverse complement strand
CTCGGCCTGCTTGGTGGCGGCTTCGGCGCGGACGGCCTCGGCCTCGGCCCGGATCGCCGAGGCCTCCTTGGTGGCCTGGGCGACCATCCGGGCCACCTCGGCCCGGGCGGTCTGCGAGCGCTGCTCGTTGGCGGCCTCGCCGTCGGCGACCTTGCGCTCGGCGGCGGCCTCGGCGTCGGCCTGGAGCTGCTCGGCGGCCTGTTCGGCCTGGGCACGCAGTTCTGCGGCCTCGTGACGGGTGCGCTCCGCCTCGGCGATCGCCTCGGCGCGCAGCCGGTCTATCTCGGCCTTGGCCGCGGCGAGCTGCTGCTCGGCCCGGGCCTGCTCGGCGGCGGCCTGCGCCTTGAGCCGGCCGATCTCGGCCTGGGCGGCGGCCAGCTGGCCTTCGGCGGCGGCGTGCGCGGCGGCCAGCTGCTGCTGGGCCTCGCCGCGGGCCGCGTCCACGTCGGCGGCGGCCTGGGCGCCGGCCTGCTGGGCCTGCTCGGAGGCGGCGCGCAGCAGGCGCTCGGCGTCGCTCTGGGCCCGTTGCAGGGCGGCCTCGGCGGCGGCCTGGGCCTCGCCGCGGGCGGCGTCCACGTCGGCGGCGGTCTGGGCGCGGGCCTGGTCGGAGAGGGCGACGGCCTCCGCGCGGGCGGCGGCGACCATCCGCTCGGCCTCGGCGCGGGCGTCCTGGAGCAGCCGCTGGGCCTCCTGCTCGGAGCCGGCCCGGGTCTGCTCGGCCCAGCCGTTGACGTGCTGCTCGGCGGAGCGGCGCAGTTCGGCGAGCTCGTCCTCCAGCTGGCGGCGGCGGGCGGCGAGCTCGGCCTCCAGCCGGGCGGTGCGCTCGGCGGCCTCGGCCATGATCCGCTGGGTGGCGGCCTGGGAGTCGCGCAGCTGGCGCTCGGCGTCGGCGCGCAGCTGCTGGGCCTGCATCTCGGCGGTGCGGAGCATCTGCTCGGCCTGGCCGGAGACGGCGTCGAAGGCGCGCGGCTGGGCGAGCATGCGGCGGGACTCGTGCAGCTTCGCCCGGAGCACCTCCACCTGGTAGGCCAGGTCCTCGGCATGCTCGACTGCCTTGTCCCGCTCCTTCCGAGTCCGACCCATCTCGGCCTCGAACTGGGAGAGGTGATCGTCAGCCTCGTAGCGGTCGTTGCCCCGCACTCCGCGGTCCCATCCATCTCCTGGTCGCGTCCTCGACCCGGCCGGTTCCGGGCTCCCGATTCCCGGGCGCCGGTCCGACTGGTCCTTGCATCCGCAGCCGGTGGGCGGCTCCCCGCCATGCCGGGGCCGCCCGTTGCGGTCGTCGGAGTCCGGGGCGTGGGAGCGCGGGGATGCCGCGTTCCCCCGTCCGGGTGGACTCCTGGGCGAACTCTTGCCTTGTGGAGAATGGTGACAGATCCGTCTTGCGACTGTTCAGCCGTGCCCGCGTAATGGACTCCCCTTGCGACGGGCCGACCACCGGAGGGCGGACGGGCCTGTCTTCGGCCGTGCCCGTCGCCTCCGTCCCCCGGAGCCTTCGCGCACCTGGGCATTGTAGTGGGAGCACACTGCGGGGGAATGGCCGCAGGGGGGTTTTCCGGCTCTTCCCGCCAGGTTACTGACGGGTCATGACCGACGGGCTGTCGGCTGCCGCCGGGGCGCCGACCGCCCCGGGGCGGGCCGGGAGGGGATCAGTGCTCGTCCTGGCCCTGCTGCGCGGAGGTGACCAGTTCGGTCAGCACGCCGCCGCAGTCCTTGGGGTGCAGGAAGGTGATCCGCGACCCCATCGAGCCGATCCGCGGCTCGTCGTAGAGGACCCGGACGCCCTTGCCGCGGATGGCCTCGGCGTCGCCGTCCACGTCCGCGGTGCCGAAGGCGATGTGGTGCACGCCCTCGCCGTTCTTCTCCAGCCACTTGGCCACGGTGGAGTCGGGCCGGGTGGGCTCCAGCAGCTGGAGGTAGGAGGCGCCGCCGTCGTCGGTGCCGTTGATCCGCAGCATGGCCTCGCGGACGCCCTGCTCCTCGTTGACCTCGGAGTGGAAGACCTCGAAGCCGTAGGTGGCACAGTAGAACTCGACCGTCTTGTCGAGGTCTCGGCAGGCGATGCCGATGTGGTCGATTCGGGTCAGCACGGCGACCTCCGGGTAGTCGGGGGAAAGTGCACCAAGTGCAGCGCATGGCCGGCAACGGGCGCCAGTACCGGGGGTGCGAGCCTGCTCACACGGCGGGCGGTTCACCCGGAGCGGGTCGGCACGGTGTTGACTGGATGGTGCCAGTGCGCTCGATCACACCGTCGCTCCGGTGACGGGCGGGTAACAGGTCAGTACATTGAGCGCATCCTCACCTGGCCACGACGTGCGAAGGGGCCCGTCCCATGACCAACACCACCTCTGTGATCGTTGCCGGTGCGCGGACCCCGATGGGCCGCCTGCTGGGCTCCCTCAAGGGCTTCTCCGGTGCCGACCTCGGCGGCGTCGCGATCAAGGCGGCCCTGGAGCGGGCCGGGATCACCGGTGAGCAGGTCCAGTACGTGATCATGGGCCAGGTGCTCCAGGCCGGCGCCGGCCAGATCCCCGCCCGCCAGGCCGCCGTCAAGGCCGGCATCCCGATGAACGTCCCCGCGCTGACCATCAACAAGGTCTGCCTCTCCGGCCTCGACGCCATCGCGCTGGCCGACCAGCTGATCCGGGCCGGCGAGTTCGACATCGTGGTGGCCGGCGGCCAGGAGTCGATGACCAACGCCCCGCACCTGCTGCCGAAGTCCCGCGAGGGCTTCAAGTACGGCGCGATCGCGATGCTCGACGCGATGGCGCACGACGGCCTCACCGACGCCTACGAGAACATCCCGATGGGCGAGTCCACCGAGAAGCACAACACCCGCCTGGGCATCCCGCGCGAGGTGCAGGACGAGATCGCCGCCGCCTCCCACCAGCGGGCCGCCAAGGCGCAGGCCGACGGGGTCTTCGACGCCGAGATCGTCCCGGTCGCCATCCCGCAGCGCAAGGGCGAGCCGGTGCTGTTCAGCCAGGACGAGGGCATCCGCGCGGACACCACCGTCGAGGGCCTGGCCAAGCTGCGCCCCGCCTTCACCAAGGACGGCACGATCACCGCCGGCACCTCCTCGCAGATCTCCGACGGTGCCGCCGCCGTGGTCGTGATGAGCAAGGCCAAGGCCGAGGAGCTGGGCCTGAGCTGGATCGCCGAGATCGGCGCGCACGGCAACGTGGCCGGCCCGGACAACTCGCTCCAGTCGCAGCCGTCCAACGCGATCAAGCACGCGCTGGTCAAGGAGGGCCTGGAGGTCGCCGACCTCGACCTGATCGAGATCAACGAGGCGTTCGCGGCCGTCGCCCACCAGTCCATGAAGGACCTGGGCGTCTCCTCCGACATCGTCAACGTCAACGGCGGCGCCATCGCGCTCGGCCACCCGATCGGGATGTCCGGCGCCCGCGTGGTGCTGACCCTGGCGCTGGAGCTGCAGCGCCGTGGCGGCGGGGTCGGCGCGGCCGCGCTGTGCGGCGGCGGCGGCCAGGGCGACGCGCTGATCGTGCGTGTCCCGAAGGCCTGACCGGCCGATCTGATCTCCAGGGCTGCGGACCGCCACCAGCGGTCCGCAGCCTCGGCATCTGCGCCTGCGCTAGGAGCTCCTGATGATCGATGTCGCCACGCTGGTCGAGCAGGCCCGGGAGGGCCGGCCGCGGGCGGTCGCCCGGCTGATCACGCTGGTCGAGAACGCCGCGCCGCAGCTGCGGGAGGCGATGGCCGCGCTCGCGCCGTACACCGGGCGGGCGTACACGGTGGGCCTGACCGGCTCGCCCGGGGTCGGCAAGTCCACCTCCACCTCGGCACTGGTCTCCGCCTACCGGCGGCTCGGCAAGCGGGTCGGGGTGCTGGCCGTCGACCCGTCCTCGCCGTTCTCCGGCGGCGCGCTGCTGGGCGACCGGGTCCGGATGCAGGACCACGCCACCGACCCGGAGGTGTTCATCCGCTCGATGGCCACCCGCGGCCACCTCGGCGGGCTCTCCTGGGCGGCGCCGCAGGCGCTGCGGGTGATGGATGCGGCCGGCTGCGAGGTGATCCTGGTGGAGACCGTCGGGGTGGGCCAGTCCGAGGTCGAGGTCGCCGCCCAGGCCGACACCACCGTGGTGCTGCTGGCCCCCGGGATGGGCGACGGCATCCAGGCCGCCAAGGCCGGGATCCTGGAGATCGGCGACGTCTTCGTGGTCAACAAGGCCGACCGGGACGGCGCCGATGCCACCGCGCGGGAGCTCAACCACATGCTGGGCCTCGGCGAGGCCCGGGAGCCGGGGGACTGGCGCCCGCCGATCGTCAAGACCGTCGCGGCCCGCGGCGAGGGCGTGGACGAGGTGGTCGAGGCGCTGGAGAAGCACCGTGCCTGGCTGGAGGAGCACGGCGAGCTCACCGCGCGCCGCCGCCGCCGGGCCGCCGAGGAGGTCGAGGCGATCGCGCTGGCCGAGCTGCGCGCCCGGATCGGCGACCTGCACGGGGACCGGCGCCTGGCCGTACTGGCCGAACGGGTGGCCGAGGGTGCCCTGGACCCGTACGGCGCGGCCGACGAACTGGTCGCCGGCCTTACCGCGGGCTGAGACACCCTCGGCCGAACAGCAGCCAAGACGGCACGTTCAACGGCAGTGGGCGGGCCCGTGCAAGCACACGGGCCCGCCCGAACACCAGGTGCCCCATCCGCCCGCTCCTTC
>NZ_JBHVFE010000603.1:0-4699 GCF_042801945.1 Kitasatospora sp. NPDC057542 | reverse complement strand
TTCCGGCTGTCTGTGCGCCGCCAGGGACTCGAACCCCGGACCCGCTGATTAAGAGTCAGCTGCTCTAACCAACTGAGCTAGCGGCGCCTGCTGACGTGGAGAACATTACCTGGTCAGCTGCCGAAACTCACAATCGGCCGGAGGTGGGAGTCCGGCAGGCTCACATGGTCAGCACCACCTTGCCCCGGACGTGCCCGGCGCCGACCAGCCGGTGGGCCTCGGCGACCCGCTCCATCGGGAACGACTCCTCGACCTCCAGCCGCAGCCCGCCGGCCTCCCACAGCTTCACCAGCTCGGCCAGCCGCCCGGCCGTCCGCTCGCCCCGCAGCCCCCGGACGCCCAGTCGCTCGGCGCCCGGGTAGTCGACCACGGTGCCGATCCGGTTCCGGTCGGCGACCAGCTCGACGGAGGCCTCCAGGGCGCCCCGACCGGCGGCGTCGAAGGCCGCGGTCACCCCCTGCGGGGCCACCGCCCGGACCCGCTCGACCAGTCCCTCGCCGTACGTCACCGGTACCGCGCCCAGCTCCCGCAGGTACCCGTGGTTGCGTTCGCTCGCGGTGCCGACCACCGTGGCACCCCAGGCCCGGGCCAGCTGGACGGCGACCGTGCCGACCCCGCCCGCGGCGCCGTGCACCAGCACGGTGTCACCCGCGCCCACGCCGAGCCCGGTGAGCGCCAGGTGCGCGGTCTGGCCGGACGCGGAGAGCGAGCCGGCCTGCTCCCACGGCATCCCGGCGGGCTTGGCCACCAGCCGGCCGGCGTCCACGGTGACCCGGTCGGCCTGGCAGCCCAGCACCCGGAAGCCCAGCACCTCGTCCCCGACCCGCCAGCCGTCGGCGTCCGGGCCGAGGGCGTCCACCACCCCGGCGAACTCGTTGCCGAGGACGAACGGCGGCTCGACCGCCGTCCCCGGCGGGCGGAAGCCCTCGCGGATCGCGAGGTCCACCGGCTGCACCCCGGCCGCGTACACCCGTACCCGCACCTCACCCGGCCCGGGCTCCGGGTCGGGCACCTCGGTGACCCGCAGGACCTCCGGACCGCCGGACCCCGTCACGGTGACCGCTTTCATGCCTTGTCCCGCCCCTTCTCGACCCTTCCGATGACGACGATCCTCAGGCCTGAAGTGCGCTTGAGGTCAAGCCGTTGTTCAGTGTGTCGACACTGATGGGCGCATTGTCAGATTTATCCTGGACGGCGCTCAGCCGTCCGTCGTCGAGAGGAACCTCCCCGTGGGCCAGCTGCCCCTGTTCTTCCTGGTGCTGCTCGCCTCCGTGGTGACCATGCCGCTCGGCCGCAGGACCGGAGTCCCCCAACCGGTGCTGATGACCCTGCTCGGCATCGTCATGGCGCTCGTCCCGCAGATCCCGGACGTCACCGTCGAGCCGGAGCTGATCCTGCCGCTGGTCCTGCCGCCGCTGATCTTCGCGGTGGCCCGGCGCTCCTCGGTGCGCTACTTCAAGGCCAACGCCCGCTCGATCCTGCTGCTGGCCGTCGCCCTGGTGGCGGTCACCACGGTCGCCGTGGCCGGCACCGTGCACTGGCTGCTGCCCACCCTGCCGCTGGCCGCCGCGATCGCGGTCGGCGCGCTGGTCTCCCCGCCCGACCCGGTCGCCGCCGTCGCGGTGGCCGGCAGCGTCGGGCTGCCCCGCCGCCTGGTGGCGATCCTGGAGAGCGAGGGGTTGTTCAACGACGTCACCGCGATCGTCATCTACTCGCTGTCCATCGAGGCCATGGTCAGCGGCGACTTCTCGGTCGGTGACGCGGTACTGCGCTTCGTGCTGTCCGCGGTGCTGGCCGTGGTGGTCGGCGTCGCGCTCGGCTGGGTCAACACCAAGCTCGCCGAGCGCCTGGACGACCCGACCCAGCAGGTCGCGCTCAACCTGCTGGTGCCGTTCGCCGCCTACACCCTGGCGGAGGAGATCCACGGCTCCGGTGTGCTCGCCGTCGTGGTCTGCGCGCTCTACCTCGCCGAACGGGCCTCCGACGCCGACGCCGTCTCCTACCGGCTGGTCGGCAACGCCTTCTGGGAGGTGGTCGAGATCCTGATCACCGGTGTCGCCTTCGGCCTGATCGGCCTGGAGCTGGCCACCGTGCTCAAGGAGGCCGGCCGCGGCTGGACCGGCTTCATCGGCGACGCCGCCGTGGTCATCGCGGTGGTCGTGCTGGTCCGGCTGCTCTGGCTGCTGCCGGCCGGATGGCTGTCGAAGAAACTGCGCTCCGGCGACGACGAGGACACGCCGTTCAGCTGGAAGGAGAGCGTGATCCTCTGGTGGTCCGGGATGCGCGGCGTGGCCACCGTCGCCCTGGCGCTCGCCATCCCGCTCACCCTGCACTCCGGCGAGGACTTCCCCGAGCGCGGCCGGCTGGTCTTCATCGCCTTCAGCGTGGTGCTGTTCACCCTGCTGGTGCAGGGCCTCACCCTGCCCTGGCTGGCCAAGCGGCTCGAACTCGACATCGACCAGGACAAGCACGAGCAGGCCGTGCGACAGCTCTGGTGGCGGGCCGCCAAGGCCGGGCTCAAGCGGCTCGGCGAGCTGGAGGAGCAGGACCGGCTGCCCGTCGAGGTCGCCGACCGCCTGCGGGACCGCCAGCACGACCGGCTGGCCCGGCTCTGCCCGGAGAACTACGCCGAGGAGGAGGCCGCCGAGGCCAAGCTGCGGATGGCCCAGTGGCGGGCCGCCCGGGACGTCGAGCAGGAGATGATCGCCGCCTCCCGCCGCGAGATGCTCTCCGCCCGCAGCGAGCCCGGCGCCGATCCGGAACTGGTCGACCACGTGCTGCGCGGACTCGACCTGCGCTCCGAACGGAAGTGACGGGCTGTCCGCGCCCGCAGGGCGGAATGTGCGCGACCGGCTCCGGGGTTGCATAGGCTGAACCCGGGCAGGCCGTCAACGGAGTCGGCGCACCATCAGGACCCGCACGACCTCGCACAGACCGTTGCCACCCGGCCCGCACGCCTGGCCCTGCCGGTTTCTGCACACAGACGAATCGAGGACCCACCGATGTCGGAGACCCGCGCCGACGCCCGCACCCCGCTCGACCGCACCCCGCAGTGGGCCGCCCTGGCCAAGCACCGGGCCGAACTGGGTGACACCCACCTGCGTGAGCTGTTCGCCGCCGACCCGGAGCGCGGCCGCCGCTACACCCTCCAGGTCGGCGACCTGCACGTGGACTACGCCAAGCAGCTGGTCACCGACGAGACGCTGGAGCTGCTGCGCGAACTGGCCGCCGCCACCGGCGTCGCCGAACTGCGGGACGCGATGTTCCGCGGCGAGAAGATCAACAACACCGAGCAGCGGGCGGTCCTGCACACCGCGCTGCGCGCCCCGCGCGGCGCCGTGATCGAGGTCGACGGCGAGAACGTGGTGCCCGCGGTGTACGCCGTCCTCGACAAGATGGCCGCCTTCGCCGACCGGGTCCGCAGCGGCGAGTGGAAGGGGCACACCGGCAAGCCGATCCGCACCGTCGTCAACATCGGCATCGGCGGCTCCGACCTCGGCCCGGCGATGGCCTACGAGGTGCTCCGCTCGTACGCCAAGCGCGACCTCGACGTCCGCTTCGTCTCCAACGTGGACGGCGCCGACCTGCACGAGGCCGTCCGCGACCTCGACCCGGCCGAGACGCTGTTCATCGTCGCCTCGAAGACCTTCACCACCATCGAGACCATCACCAACGCGGTCTCCGCGCGCAACTGGCTGCTCACCGGGCTGCGCGCCGACACCGACGCGGTGGCCAAGCACTTCGTCGCGCTGTCCACCAACGCCCAGGGCGTGCAGGACTTCGGCATCGACACCGCCAACATGTTCGAGTTCTGGGACTGGGTGGGCGGCCGCTACTCCTACGACTCGGCGATCGGCCTCTCGCTGATGATCGCCATCGGCCCGGACGCCTTCCGCGAGATGCTGGACGGATTCCACCTGGTCGACGAGCACTTCCGCACCGCACCGGCGGAGCAGAACGTCCCGCTGCTGCTCGGCCTGCTCGGCGTCTGGTACGGCGCGTTCTTCGACGCCCAGGCGCACGCGGTGCTGCCCTACTCGCACTACCTGTCCAAGTTCACCGCCTACCTCCAGCAGCTGGACATGGAGTCCAACGGCAAGTCGGTGACCCGCGACGGCACCCCGGTGGACTGGCAGACCGGCCCGGTGGTCTGGGGCACCCCCGGCACCAACGGCCAGCACGCCTACTACCAGCTGCTGCACCAGGGCACCAAGGTCATCCCGGCCGACTTCATCGGCTTCGCCAAGCCGGTCGCCGACCTGCTCCCCGGCCTGGTCGCCCAGCACGACCTGCTGCTGGCCAACTTCTTCGCCCAGACCCAGGCGCTGGCCTTCGGCAAGACCCCGGAGGAGGTCGCGGCCGAGGGCGTGCCCGCCGAGCTCGTCCCGCACAAGACCTTCAAGGGCAACCACCCGACCACCACGATCCTGGCCGGCGAGCTCACCCCCTCGGTGCTCGGCCAGCTGGTCGCGCTCTACGAGCACAAGGTGTTCGTCCAGGGTGCGGTCTGGAACATCGACTCCTTCGACCAGTGGGGCGTGGAGCTGGGCAAGGTGCTCGCCAAGCGGATCGAGCCGGTGCTGCTCACCGGCGAGGGCGCCGAGCAGCTGGACAGTTCCACGGCCGAGCTGGTCGCCCGCTACCGCGCGCTGCGCGGCCGCTGAGCCCGGACCGGGCCGTCCGCTCCGGCGGGCGGCCC
>NZ_JBHVFE010000602.1:0-4712 GCF_042801945.1 Kitasatospora sp. NPDC057542 | reverse complement strand
GAATGGGGTGGTGACGGGTGGTCATGTATGGGGTCACTCGTTGGGGTGGTACAGGGACGGGCTTCGCCCGTTCTCGTGCATCAAAGACAGCAGCCCGCTAGACTCTGGGTTTCTGGACAGGCTCCGGGTGCCCCTGGAATCCGGAGGATCGCCCGGGTTTGGTGCTCTGAAAAGGGCCCGGACGTGACTCCTCAATGGATGGTGAGTGCTGTGATCGTGCGAGACGCTGACGGCCTTGAGCTGCCGGAGCCCGAGAAGGCGGCGCCGGCCGATCTGTGGCCGGTGCTGCGGATGCTTTCGGGCATCGCTGACGACATGTCACAGGAGCCGCACAGCTTCGCTGTCGCCGGGCCCCTGTTGGTCTCGCAGTTCGAGCGGGTGGCCGAGCTGGGCGAGTGGGTGACGGAGTGCGCCCGCGCGCTGGGCGACGAGCTGGCCGATGACCTGCGCAACGGCCGGAGCTGGCTGGCCGAGGGCTGAGCTGGCGCAGCGGGAAACGGGCCTCCCGCCGAATCCGGGAAGCCCTCGAAAAGGCCGTGGCGGCTTTTATGTCGCGTCGCATGGATTCCGAAAAAGGGAGACAGTTGTTATGGCGAAGAAATTGCGCCTGAACCAGGAAGAGGCGTGCGACGCGGCAGTACGACTTCTGACGCTGCCCGCGTCGGGTCTGGTGCCGCCGGAGGGGCTGCGGTGCCAGATCCGGGCGGCGACGGGGGCGGGCAAGTCGCTGACGGCCGTGCACGTCGCTTCGCGGCTCCACGCGGAGCGGACGCTGGTGATCGTGCCCTCGCTGCCGCTGCTGGAGCAGACGGTCGGGGTCTGGCAGCGGGAGGGGTACGGCGGCCGGATGGTCGGGCTCTGCTCGCTGGCGGGCAACGAACAGCCCCTGGGCTTGCGGTGCACCACCGATCCGGCGGAGCTGGTGAAGTGGACGGCGGGCTCGGGACTGGTCACCGTGTTCGCCACCTACGCCTCGCTGGGCCTGGGCCATCTGGAGAAGGCGCACCAGGCCAGACTGCCGGCCTTCTCGCTGGCGGTGGTGGACGAGGCGCACCGGACCTCGGGGCAGGCTGGGCGGCCGTGGGCAGCGATCCTGGACAACGCCCGGATCCCCTGCGACAGGCGGCTGTTCATGACGGCCACGCCGCGGCTGTGGGCGGTCAAGGACAGCGACAGGGAGCGGGCGGCAGCGTCCGGGATCGAGGCGGCCGAGCTGATCGCCAGCATGGACGACGAGGCGCTGTACGGGCCCGTCGCCCACGACTACCCGCTGGGCACCGCGATCTCGGACGGGGTGATCGCGCCGTACCGGATCCTGTGCGTCGACGTGTCCGACCCCGTCCTCCAGGGCCTGGAGCAGCGCGGTGCGAGCGAGGTGTCGGTGGAGTACCGGGGAGCGCGGCTGGCGGCCTTGCAGACGGCCCTGCTGACCGCGTGCGCGGAGTGGGACCTGTCCCGGGTACTGTCGTTCCACCACATGGTGGCCGAGGCCCGGGCGCTGAGCACCGGCCTGCACGACGTCGCGCGGGTGCTGTGGGAGCAGGACCCCGCTTTGCACCCGCAGCCGGAACTGATCGGTACGACGTGGCTGGAGGCCGAGCACACGCCGGCCGAGCGGCGGGCCGTGCTGGGCACGTTCGCGTCGCTGGTCAGGGATGACGGGTGGCGGCTGCTGCGGTACGTCCTGGCCTCGGTCAAGGTGCTGTCGGAGGGCGTCGACACCTTCGACTGCGACGCGGTGTTCTTCGCGGACGTGCGCGGCTCGATGGTGGACTTGGTCCAGGCCGTCGGGCGGGCGCTGCGGATGCACCCGGGCAGCGGCAAGGTCGCCACCATCGTGGTGCCCGTCCTGCTCGGGGCCAGCGAGAACGGCGACCAGTTGCTCACCTCCCGGGCCTACGACGGGCTGTCCAAGCTCTTGATGGCGCTGCGCGCGCACGACGCGGCCGCCGTCGAGCGCCTGGCCATGCCGCAGTCCGAGACCCGGCCGCCGAGAGAGCCCAGGCACGCCGGGGAGCCGGACGAGCGCCGCTCGGCCGCTGGGGAGGCGCAGCTGTTGCAGTTCTCCACTCAGCGCGACCCGGCGGTGATCGCGGCGTTCGTGCGGACCCGGGTGCTGGAGCCGGAGCGGGCGGAGTTCCGGCGGGGCCTGGAGGAGTTGCTCGCCTACCGGGAGAAGTTCGGCGACGTGCGCGTGCCCTACGCGTACCGGGCCCCGTCCGGGCACCGGCTCGGGGTGTGGGTGGCCGACCAGCGCCGCTACAAGGCCGCCGACGTCCTCGATGCCGAGCGCGTCAAGGAGCTGGACGAGCTGGGCATGATCTGGTCCGCATTCGACACCGCCTTCACCGACAACCTCGCCGCGGTGGCCGGCTATGCGGCCGAGCACGGCCACGCCTGCCCGCCCAACGAGGCCGTCTGGGGCGGGCGCCCGGTCGGCACCATCATGAAGAACCTGCGCACCGCCCAGCGGCGTACCGAGGCCCTCCAGCGCCGTGCGGAGGCCGGCGAGGAGGGGCTGGACTGGACCGGCGCGCTGAGCGCCGGCCGCAAGGCCGTCTTGGACGCGATCGACCCGGGGTGGTGCCCGTCCTGGCCGGTGGAGTGGCGGCGGTGCTTCATCCTGGCCTGGCGCCACGTGAAGGACGGCGGGACGCTGGCCGGGGCCGAGTCGGGCAGCATCGTCGTCCAGGGCGAGGACCTCGCCGGGTGGGGCCGCGCCCAGCAGATCGGCTGGGACAAGCTCGTCCCGGCGCAGCAGTGGGCGCTGGAACACGTCCTCGGCCTGGAGCCACTGCCCGCCGAGCAGAAGCCGGCCGGGAAAGTGAGCCACGCGGAGAAGGAGCAACGCAACCTCGCCGCCGCCGCCCAGTACCGGGCCCGCGAAGGACACCTCAACGTCCCCCGCAAGCACAAGGAACCCCTGGTCCTGTCCGACAGCACGACCGTGCAGATCAGCCTCGGCCTGTTCATCTCCAACAGCCGCAGCAGGCACGCCGACATCCCCACCGAACGCGCCGCACGACTCACCGAACTCGGCATCCGCTGGGCATAGGGCGGGGGCCGGGGCACGCGGGGTGCAGGAGCGGCCGCCAGGGGCCGCGCCGCTCGCCTCCGGAGTCAGGGATAAGTCAAGCCTATTCCCCGGAACGCTCGGGCAAGATCGTCGCGGACCTCAGCCTCCGACCGGGCAGACAGGCTAACGGTCTCCGTGTAGCCAGCATGGGGCATGTCGGTTGGACTTACACCGTAGGGCAGTCCGAGCCTGGCCCACTTCTGAAGGACGGCGCGCTCGACTGCTCGCACGTCTCGGCCGATGAGCTGGATCTGGATGATCTCTTCCCATCGCTGAGCAGCGTGCAGCGCGAGCCTCCTGCTGCCAGCCTTCGCAATGCCGATTTTCGCAGCGCCGAGTGCTCGATGGGCAATCAGGTAGACGAGCGCGTCATCGTCGGCCTTGATCCCATAGGCGCCGCAGGACTCGCATGCGCCGGTGCCCGCGTGCTTGATGCTGTCCAGAAGTGGGCTTGATTCGCTTTGACGGACACCCCTGGTCAGGGGCTTCGGTCCCGGTAAGGATGATGTCCATCATGGAGAGCATGGGGAGGAAGCCGCGCCCTCGCCGCTCGTTCACGCCGGAGTTCAAGGCCGAGATCGTCGAGCTGTGCCGACGCGGCGACCGCTCGGTCGGTCAGGTCGCCAAGGACTTCGACCTGACCGAGACCGCGGTGCGCGACTGGGTGAAGCAGGCCCAGGTCGACGTCGGCGAGCGCGACGGCCTGACCAGCGACGAGTGCGAGGAACTGGCCAGGCTGCGGCGGGAGAACCGCCGCTTGCGCGAGGACGTGGACATCCGCAAGCGCACCACGGCTTTCTTCGCGACGGAGACCCGGTGACGGTGCACCCGTTCATCGAGGCGGAGAAGCAGGCAGGCCACAACGTCAAACGGGCGTGTGAACTGCTCAAGGTCTCCCGAGCCGCCTTCTACGCCCGCCGAACCGCCACCCCCGGCTCCCGCGCGGTCCGCGACGCGGAGCTGACCGAGAAGATCACCGAGGTCCACGCGACCTCGCGCGGCACCTATGGAGCTCCGCGCGTGCACGCCGTCCTGCAGCGCGACGGCGACCGGTGCGGCCGGCGAAGGGTCGCACGCCTGATGCGCCAGGCCGGCCTCGAGGGCCGGCACCGAAGACGGCGCCAGCGCACCACGATCCCCGACCCCCGCGCCGCCACCCGGCCGGACCTGGTCCTGCGCGACTTCCAGCCCCACCCGGCGGCCCTCGATGCGCGCTGGTGCGGCAACATCACCTACATCCCCACCGACGAGGGCTGGCTCTACCTGGCCACCGTCATCGACATCGCCTCCCGCCGCGTCGTCGGCTGGGCCACCGCCGACCACCTGCGGACCGAACTGGTCGCTGGCGCCCTACGGGCCGCCTGCCACACCCGCCGCCCGACCGGACCGGTGATCTTCCACTCCGATCGCGGCTGCCAGGGCGGATTCAACTGATCGTCGCAACACCTCGATCGAGGAGGATGTTGTGGCTCAGGGACGGGCGCGTGCAGCGCTGAAGGCGGGTCGTCCGCCATTGCGGTCGCCGGGTCGGCCTCCGATCAGTCGGCGGGCCGAGCGGCAGCGGTTCTGGCGGTTCGTTGCGAAGGGCCTGACCAGCGAGGATGCCGCCGTCGCGGTCGGCGTGTCGCCGGTGCTG
>NZ_JBHVFE010000601.1:0-4726 GCF_042801945.1 Kitasatospora sp. NPDC057542 | reverse complement strand
GTGCCGGTGGCGGCACCGCCCACGAGGCCGGTTTCGCGGTGACCCTTTCCGCCGGCCGGTCGAATGCGCTGTTCCCTCTGGTCCCTCTGGTGTGATGCGTTGGTACCTCGGTGTCCGTTCCGGCCGTTCCGTTCCGGTCCGGGCCCGCCCGCGGCTGCTCAGCTCACCCGCGGCCACCCACGTCCGGCGCCCCCGCCTTCCGTGGTGCCCGGTGCCGTCACTCGGCCGGGCGGTCGGTCAGCCGACGGTGTCGGAGACCACACCGGCGTCGGAACGGGCCCCGGTACCCGCTCCGCTGTCGGCGGCGGCGGCAGCACCGGCACCGGCCGACAGCAGGCCGGCCGCGAGCGGGCCGGCGAGCAGGATTTCGGCCATCCGACGGGTGTGGATGCGAGCCATGAATGCCTCCGAGAAGCTGTTAATCGTGCAATGGTCGATCAAGGTGCGCAAGGTTCGCCGGTCAGACGAACACCTGCGGGCTGCGACGCCGGAAGACAGCCTTCCGCAACAAATCGACAAAGCACTAGCCCGCAGGGCGTATTTCGCCCGTTAGCGTGATATCCACCCGACCCGCGCATAACGACCGGGAAATCGGACACCGCGCCGACACACCCCGGCCGAGCTGGGAGTTCACCCGGGCGGACGCCGACGGAGGCGCCCCGGTGGGAGGCGCAGCAGTATCACGCGATCCGCCAGGCGCACCATCCCGGCGCATACGAATCACAAACGCGCCCCTAAAAAGTTCGATCACCCTCCCATGTCGACTTTCCCAGCCATTCACAGACCATCGGAAAGTCACACCATGACGGCGGGGGTGCGGGCACAGAAGATCCGTCCAGGCGCACGGACATCAGATCATCTTGCCGGGATTCAGAATGCCCAGCGGATCGAAGACCGCCTTCAACCGCCGCTGCAGGTCCAACGCCACCGGGCCCAGCTCGCGGGCCAGCCAGTCCCGCTTCAGCAGCCCCACCCCGTGCTCCCCGGTGATCGTGCCGCCCAGCTCCAGCCCGAGCGCCATGATCTCGTCGAAGGAGCGCTGGGCGCGGGCCGTCTGCTCCCCGTCCGAGGCGTCGAAAATGACGATCGGGTGGGTGTTGCCGTCCCCGGCGTGACTGACCACCCCGATGGTCAGCCCGTGCCGCTCCGCGATCACCGCGACACCGTTCAGCATCTCCGCCAGCCGGGAGCGCGGCACCGCCACGTCGTCGATCATCGTGGTGCCCAGCCGGTCCAGCGCGGGCAGCGCCATCCGCCGGGCGGCCAGCAGCAGATCGGACTCCGCCTGGTCCTCGGCCGGCACCACCTCGGTCGCCCCGGCCTCCCGGCACAGCTGCGCGACCCGCGCCAGCTCGGCCACCCGGTCCGGCCCGTCGAAGGCCACCAGCAGCAGCGCCTGGGTGGACTCGGGCAGCCCCATCCGCCCCAACTCGTTGACGGCCCGCACCGAGACCGCGTCCATCAGCTCCATCAGCGACGGTGTCAGACCGCGCGCCATCACCTCGCAGACCGCCGCCCCGGCCGCGTCCGCGCTCGGGAACTCCGCCGCCAACGCCAGCTGCGGGGCCGGCGCCGGCCGCAGCGCCAGCACCGCCCGGACCACCACGCCGAGCGTCCCCTCCGAGCCGACGAACAGCCTGGTCAGGTCGTACCCGGCCACGCCCTTCGCCGTCCGGCGGCCGGTGGACAACAGCCGCCCGTCCGCCAGCACCACGTCCAGCCCGAGCACGTACTCGCTGGTGACGCCGTACTTCACGCAGCAGAGACCGCCCGCACCGGTGCCGATGTTGCCGCCGATCGTGCAGGACTCCCAGCTGGACGGGTCCGGCGGGTACGAGAGACCCGACTCCTCGGCAGCGCGGGAGAGTTCGGCGTTCACCACGCCGGGCTCGACCACCGCGATCCGGTTCACCGGGTCGATCTCCAGGATCCGGTTCAGCTTCACCAGCGACAGCACGACGCAGCCGTCCACCGCGTTCGCCGCACCCGACAGCCCGGTCCGGGCGCCCTGCGGCACCACGGGGACGCGCAGCTCGGTCGCGGTCCGCAGCACGTGCTGCACCTGCTCGACCGTCTCCGGGAACACCACCACGGCGGGCTGCCCGGCCGCGCAGAAGCCCGCCATGTCGTGGCGGTACGCGGCGGTCACGTCCGGGTCCACCACGAGGGCCCCGTCCGGGAGGCCCTGCGCCAGTCGGTCCGTCAGATCACTCATCGCCGCCTCCACTCGCCGCCTGCCCGCCTCCACCTCCGCACTCTGCCCGGACGGCAGGGGCCGGGCAAGTGGGCCGCACGGCGGACGGGCGGGGGCGGGAGGCGCCGCCCGAGCCGGCGGGGAGGGGCGCCGCGAAGCCTCCGGACGTGGGCGGCGGCCCGGGGGTACCGACCGGAAGGGCGACCGCGTGGCTCAGGCCCGGCGGAGGATCGGGGTGGCCAGGGCGGTGAGGCCTGCGGCAGCCGTGGCGAGGGCGCAGAGGATCGTCGGCAGGGTGGCACCCGCCGCGTCCGAGAGCAGGCCCAGCAGGGCGTTCGAGAGCACCAGGGCCAGGCTCTGCCCGAGCGTCAACAGGGCCTGGACGCGCGAGAGATGGGTCTGCGGTGCGCCGGTCAGCACCAGCGGGCCGAGGTGGCAGGCGAAGAGCCCCGAACCGAGGCCCGCCACCGTACTGCCGGCCACCGCCGCCACCGGTCCCGCGGCCGCCGCCAGCAGCGCGATCCCCGCCGACGCCGTACAGAGCCCGGCCGCCGCCCCCACACCGGCCCGGGGAAGCGTGCCCCGCCGGGCGACCAGGCCGGCCACCGCCAGCACCCCGGCCGCCTGCCCGGCGCTCACCAGTCCCGCCGTTCCGGCCACCCAGCCGTGCGCCCGGGCGAGCAGCGGGCCGAGCAGTGACACCACCGGCAGCAGTGCCCCGGCCGCCACGCCGGTGAGCAGCAGCGCGGCCCGCAGCAGCGGGTCCGCCAGGGCGAACCGGACGCCGGACGCCGCGTCGCGCAGCAGGCCGGTCCGTGGACCGGACGGCCCGTCCGCCCGGGGGCGCACCCGCCGCAGGACCAGCAGCACGACCCCGAAGCTCGCCGCGTCCGCCAGCGCCGCGCCGGACAGTCCGCCGCCCGCGACCAGCAGGCCGCCCAGCGGTGCCCCGAGCAGGACGGCGGTCTGCCCGCCGGCCTGCCGCAGGGCGAGTGCCCGGGGCAGCCGGTCGGCGGGTACCAGCCGGCGCGGCATCGAACCGCTCGCCGGGAGGTGGAAGGCGTCGACCGTCCCGATCACGGCGGCCGCCGCGACCAGCAGCCACAGCGGCGTCCCCCGGTCGGCCGCCACCAGCGCCGGCGCGACGGTCATGGCCAGCATCACCGTGTCCCCGACGACCATCACCCGACGGGCGCCGAACCGGTCCGCGACCGCGCCGCCCAGCAGGACCAGCGCGGTGCGCGGCACCGTGATCGCCGTCAGGACCAGTCCGGCCGCTCCGCCGCCGTGCGCGGAGGCGGCCCAGCCGAGGCCGAAGTACAGCGCGGCGTCGCCCAGCAGTCCGGCCTGGACACCGGCCAGCCAGAGCAGGTACGTCCGGGGCAGCGCAGCCCGCGGCGACGGACCGGAACCGGTGCCGGCGGTGGAGGCGGTGGTCATGCCGGGCGACGCTAGGGCCCTCGACCTGGTCGAGGGCAAACGCCGCTACCGGCGGACCACCGGCTCCTGGAGCTCGGTGACCCATCCGGCCCGGTCCTCCGGGCACTCCAGGTACAGCTCCCGGCCGTAGCCGGCCGAGCGGTAGCCGTTCTCCTCGATGAAGCGGGCCAGTTCCTGGACCGTGCCCAGCACCTCGTCCATCGGACCGCGGTGCACGATCGTCGCCGCCTCCTCGATCGGCGGCAGGTCGAGCACCTCGAAGTCGTGCGCGTCCGGCCGCACCGACGGGCCGACCGGGACGGCGACCAGGACCAGCACCGAGCCGTTGCCCTCCGGCGCGTCCTGGTAGCGGGCGACGGACGGGCCGGTCGCCTCGATCCCGGCCTCGGTCAGCCGCCGGCACAGTTCGGCGAACAGCGGCCCGATCACCGGTCCGATGTCCTCCGGCTCGTAACTCGCGGCCACACCGGCCAGTTGGGCCACCCGGACGGACGGCACCGACTTCACCACGACATCGTGCGTGGACATGGTTCCCTCACTCTCGATCGTCCGGAGCCTCGCCTCCACCCGGGCCAGCCGCAGCTCGTCGGCCGCGATCGCCTCGGCGAGCTGGGCCCGCCGCAGCCGCAGCATCCCGCGCAGTTCGGCCGCGTCCACCTGCTCGTCCAGGACGGCGCGCACCTGCTGCAGCGTGAAGCCGAGCTCCTTGAGCGCGATCACCCGGTTGAGCCGGGCGAGTTGGGACGCCTCGTAGAAGCGGTACCCGCTGACCGAGTCCACCCGGGCGGGCCGCAGCAGCCCGATCGCGTCGTAGTGGCGCAGCATCCGCACCGACACCCGGCCGTGGCTGGCGAAGTCTCCGATGTTCAACATGATGCGACCACTCCATCCCCTGCCACCGTGTCAGGGTCAACCCGGCCGCCCGCATCCGTTTCCCGGCCGCTCCACAGTCGGCGCCCGCGGCCACCGGGGAAACACCGAGGGCGGGTGCCGAGCGCACTCGGCCCCCGCCCTGAGCAGGTGGTTCTCCAAACGGCGGCGAGCGTGGGGTTCGAACCCACGGTGACGGGTCACGCCACGACAGGTTTCAAG
>NZ_JBHVFE010000600.1:0-4738 GCF_042801945.1 Kitasatospora sp. NPDC057542 | reverse complement strand
GACCTGTGTCCGTCCCGGGCCCGCCGCGCGCACGGTGCCCGGCGGTTCAGCCGTCGAGGAGCTCGGCGAGGACCTCAGCCGGGTCGTGGTGCGGTGCGGCGGCCGGCCACCACCGACCGTCCTCCTGCCGGTAGGGGTACCAGCGGCCGTCCCGCCCGTAGCGGAGCTGGAGCCCGCTGCCGGCCAGCGTCCAGCGGTTCTCCCGCACCTCCGGCGCGGGGAGTTCGTCCTGCTCCCAGCCCGCGGTGAGCGCGGCGCTCGCCCGGGCGGTGTCCTGCGTCGGCGGTGTCCAGGCCTCCTCCAGCACGTCCAGCCCGGCGCTCCCGCCCAGCCTCCACGCCTCGGCCGCCCGGTCCAGCTGCTCCGGGCTGCCGCAGGCCTCCCGCAGGCGGGCCAGGACCCGCGACTCGGGGCGGGTCGCCGCGATCCGTACGCAGTCCCGCCAGAGGTCGAGCGGCACCGGCGGCTCGGCGGTGAAGCCGTGGGTGTAGGCGAGCAGCTCACGGGCGCGCACGGCCGCGTCGGTGACCAGCTGCTCCAGCGGGTCGGCCAAGGACGCGTCCTGGCGCACGGGCGGCCCGGGCAGCGGCGGCAGCCCGGGCAGCGCAGCCGGCTCACGGCCGAAGACCTCCTCGGCGGGAGTGCCGTCCGGCAGCTGCGCCGCGTCGGCCTTCGGACCGGCCTTCGCTTCCTCCTGCGCCCCGTCGGCGTCCTCGTCCCCGAGGCCGCCGACGATCGCCTGCATCAGCAGGACGGACCGGAGTTCCTCCCGCGCCTCCTGCACGCCGCGTCCCCGCAGCAGGAGCAGCAGCATCGTGTCCTCGTCCAGCAGCCAGGACACCTGGTAGCAGAGCGCGGCCGCGTGCTTGCAGGGGTGGTCGAACGCGTCGCATTCGCAGTCCGCCTCCAAGTCGCCGTAGCCGGGCAGCAGTCGGACCCGTGCGTCCTCGGCGGCCTCCAGCAGGTCGGGCGGCAGTTCACCGGCGAGCAGCTCATCGGTGACATCCGGCCGCTCGGCGGTCTTCTCCCAGAGCAGCTCCCACTCGTCCTCGTCGAGCTCCTCCAGGGTGAGCACCGTCCTGAACGGGGTGTCGCCCTCGTAGCCGGTGGTGGAGACGCGCCCGGGGCTGACCGTGATCGGTCCGAGCCGGCCGGTCCGCGCGTAGGCCCGGCCCTTCTTCAGCGTCTCCTCGTCCAGGGAGGTGTCCTCCAGCGCGTCCGCCCAGGCCTTGCCCCACCAGGACTGGCCGCGTGCCCGGCTGCCCCGGCGCGCGGCGAAGGCCGGGAAGCCCCGCGCGCCCGTCTCGTCCCCGCTCATCCCGCGCTCCTCAGTTCGACCAGGTTGGCCAGTTCGTCGTTGGTCAGCTGCGTCAGTGTCTGCTCCCCGGAGCCCAGCACGGCGTCTGCCAGGCCCTTCTTCGCTTCGAGCAGGGCGGCGATGCGGTCCTCGACGGTCCCCTCGGCGATCATCCGGTGCACCTGGACGGTGCGCGTCTGCCCGATGCGGTAGGCGCGGTCGGTGGCCTGGGCCTCCACCGCCGGGTTCCACCAGCGGTCGTAGTGCACGACGTGGTCGGCGCGGGTGAGGTTGAGTCCGGTGCCGGCGGCCTTGAGGGAGAGCAGGAAGACGGGCACCTCCCCGTCCTGGAACCGGCGGACCATCTCCTCGCGGCGCGGCACCGGAGTGCCGCCGTGCAGCAGCAGCGTGGGGACGCCGCGCTCGCGCAGGTGGGCCTCCAGCAGCCGCGCCATGGCGACGTACTGGGTGAAGACCAGGGCGGCCCCGTCCTCGGAAATGATGGTGTCCAGCAGTTCGTCGAGCAGTTCCAGCTTGCCGGAACGGCCGGCCAGCCGGGTGCCTTCCGCCTCCTTGAGGAACTGCGCGGGGTGGTTGCAGATCTGCTTCAGGCCGGTGAGCAGCTTGAGCACCAGACCGCTTCGGGCGATGCCCTCGGTGGCCTCGATCTGCGCCATGACCTCACGGACCCGGGTCTCGTACAGGGTCCGCTGCTCGGGGGTGAGGGAGACCGGGTGGTCCGTCTCGGTCTTCGGCGGGAGTTCGGGGGCGATGCCCGGGTCCGACTTCTTGCGGCGGAGCAGGAACGGCCGTACCAGTTCGGCCAGTCGCTGTGCGGTGGGGCCGTGCTCTCCCTGCTCGCCCGGCGGCGGTCCGAACTCCGCGCGTTCCGCGCGTTCGGCCTCGATGGCGGCGATCCAGCGGCTGCGGAAGTGGCCGTGGCCGCCGAGGAGTCCGGGGGTGGTCCAGTCGAGGACGGCCCAGAGTTCGGAGAGGTTGTTCTCGACCGGGGTGCCGGTCAGGGCGATCCTGGCGTCGGCGGGGATCAGCCGCAGCGCCTTCGCGGTGCTGGAGTGCGGGTTCTTGACGTGCTGGGCCTCGTCGGCGACGACCGTGCTCCAGCGGTGTGTGCCGAGCCGCTCGGCGTCCAGGCGCATGGTGCCGTAGGTGGTCAGGACGAAGCCCGAGTCGGCGCCGTCCAGGGTGCGGTCGGAGCCGTGGTAGCGGCGGACGGGCATGCCGGGGGCGAACGTGCCGACCTCGCGCTGCCAGTTGCCCAGAAGGGAGGCGGGGCAGACGACGAGGGTGGGGCCGGCACTGTCCGGGTGCTCCTGGCGCAACAGGTGCAGCGAGATCAGCTGGACGGTCTTGCCCAGGCCCATGTCGTCGGCGAGGCAGCCGCCGAGACCGAGCGAGGTGAGGCGGTCCAGCCAGCGCAGGCCGCGCAGCTGGTAGTCGCGCAGGGTGGCCGCGAGCGCGGCGGGCTGCTCGACCGCTTCGTTGCCGCCGTCAGCTTCGGCCAGGCGTCGGCGCAGGGCGAGCAGCCAGGCGCTGGGCGCGACCCGTACCTGCTTGCCGCCGATCTCGGTGTACCCGGTGAGGGCAACGGCGAGCGCCTCGATGGCGGTGAGCGGTTCGAGGTCGCGTTCGCCGGCCTTGCGGGCGATGTCGGCGCCGATGAGCACCCGGCGCCCGCGCAGCAGGGCCAGCGGCTGGTCGGCGGCGGCGATCTCGGCCATCTCCTGCTCGGTGAGGGCTTCCCCGTCGAGGTCGAGCTGCCAGCGCAGGTCGACCGTGCCGTCACCACCGAAGAAGGAACGCAGGTCGGTGGGCGGGGTCCGCTCGCCGCCGACGACGGCACGGGTCGTGAGGGAACGGGTGGCGTCCGCGGGCCAGAGCACCTCGACGCCGTGGGCGGCGAGCCGGCCGGCGGTGTCGCCGAGCAGGTCCTGGACCTCGCGGTCGGTGAGGTCCAGGGCGGAGGGCACCGGCAGCAGGCGGGACAGGGGCTGCCAGACGTCGGCGGCCCGCCGTACGGCGAGGACGGTGTCGGCGTGGGCCCGCGGTCCGAACCCGGCTGCCTCGACCGTGGCGAACAGCTCGTCGGCGTCGGCTCTGAGGGTCGGGTCGGCCAGGCTGGACACCTGGGGCACCAGGCGCAGGGCGGGCCGCTCGCCGTCGCCGGCGACGGGCACCAGGTCCAGGCGCAGGGCCAGCCGTACGCCCGAGTCGAGGCCGGCGGAGATCTCCTCGGCCCAGGCGCGCAGCTGGGGGACGTACTGGGGTTCGACGGCGGCGAAGGCCGGGCGGCCGGTTGCGGCGGGCGCGGCGGCGGTGCGCGGCAGGGTGTCGGCGACCGCATCGAGGAAGGAGCGGAGCAGGGCGGTGGCGTCGGGCAGCAGCAGCGAGCCGCCCGGCGGGACGGGCAGGGGCGCGGCGAGCGCCTCGGCCGGTGCCGCGGCGGCCAGTTCGCGAATGCGCCGGACGTCCTCCGGGGCGAGCGGGCCGGCGCGCCAGGTGTCGTAACCGGTGGCGGAAACGCCGGGGAGCAGCCGTTCGCGGGCGGCGAGGTGCAGGCCGAGGGCGGTGGCGGCGCCCCAGAACGCAGCGGACGGGCTGGGGGTGACATCGGCGGTGCCGTTCGCGGTCCCGTCGGCGGTCGCTTCGACGGTCGCTTCGGTGTGGAGCCGGCGGGCCAGGGTGAGGGTGGGCAGTGCCTGGGCGACGGTCAGCCGCAGAACCGGGCAGCGGCGTACCGCGAGGGTGCCGCCGTCGGCGGTGACCAGGTCGGCTTCGCCGGGTTCGCCGAAGGGCAGCTGTGCGGCGAGGCCGGGGCCGGCCGGGCCGTCGGGGTACCGGAACGCGAGCCTTCCGGTACGCGCCGGATCGCCCGGCTCGAAGGTTACCGCGCACTGCGCCAGCAGGTCGGCCTGCTCTCGCGACATCCACACCATCTGTTCCGCCCCCTGGTTCGTCCGTCCGGTCAACGTCCACCGTCCACACGGCTCTTGCCCAGTCCCTGGGGAGTTGGCGTACCGCATCGGTGCGGGGCGGTGCACGCAGCGGTCTCCGCGAACCGCTCGGCAAGGTCGGGGGTGGCGCCGGTCCCGTCGTGCCTGACGGACCATTCACCGGTGTGTGCGGACATCAGGGCCGGGGTCGTGAACACCGTCAGCCGGCGCTTCGGGATCTCGATGCCGACGTCCTTGAGGTTGTTCTCCCGCGCGCCGGGCACGCGGATCAGGTCGTGGCTGTCGGCAGTGTGCGGCGCAGACGACTGTGACTGGGGGGTGTGCGTCCTCGGGGCCATGCTCGTGGTCTCTCCAAAACTGTTGTACGGATCGCGCGGGACTGCCTGGGGCCGCCGTCGCGGCGCGGCGCGACTGTCTCTGCGCTCTCTGCTGCTCCCCGTGGTCTGCGGTGAGCCGAGGAAATCGGCTC
>NZ_JBHVFE010000599.1:0-4747 GCF_042801945.1 Kitasatospora sp. NPDC057542 | reverse complement strand
GCACACTGGCGGCCCCTCGGGGGAGCGAGGAGCCGCCGGGGCCGGCCGTACCGGGCGGGCCGCTACGGGGTGACGATCGGGAACTGCGGGTCGGGGAGGGTCAGCGTGCCGAAGACCTGGTCCGCCGCCTCCTGGGCGTGGTCGCCCTCCAGGAGGACCACCTTGTCCGCGACCGCCGTGTCGAAGTTGTGCTTGAACCCGGGGCGCTCGGCCAGCTCGTCGAGCGCCTTGCGGGTCAGCCTGATGACGGCGTCCGGCACGTCGACGAGGCGGTCGCCGCCGTCGACGAAGACCAGCACGCCGTTGCGGAGCGTCGTGGTGCACCTGACGCCGGTCTCGGCGCCGGTCTCGTCGGTGAAGACCCAGTCCAGCACGATCGGGGCGCGGTACTGCTCGGCGGCCGTCGGCCCGTCCACGCTGCGGGCGAGGGCGGAGAAGTACTGCTCCAGGGTGGTGCTGCGGATCAGGTCGGCGGAGGACTGGCTGATGATCGCCGGCTGCGGACCGCCGACGACCTCCTGGGCGCCGACCAGATAGGCGTTGCGCCAGGTGCCGTTCTCGGCGCCGTAGCCGAGCTGGGTGAGGACCTTGGCCTGGAGTTCCTTGGCCTGCTGGAGCGCCGTGGCGGAGATCCCGCTGTCCGGGTCCGCCGCACCGAAGACGACGTGGTTCAGGAGCTCGGCCGCCCAGCGGAAGTCCTGCGCGGTGTCCTTGCCGTACGCCTCCGCCGCCTTGGCCACCACCGCCTCCGCGCCGCCCATCGCCTGCACGTAGGACGCGCCGGCCTGCACCGGCGGCAGCTCCCACAGGTGGGCCGGGTTGGCGTCGTACCAGCCCATGTACCGCTGGTAGACGGCTTTGAGGTTGTGGCTCACCGAGCCGTAGTAGCCCCGGTCGTACCAGTGGTCGTTCAGGCCGGGCGGGAGGGTCTTCAGCTCCTCGGCGATCTCGATGCCCGTCTGGCCGGCGTTGATCAGCCGCAGCGTCTGGTCGTTGAGGTAGCCGTACATGTCGCGCTGCTTGTTGAGGAACTCCAGGATGCGCACGTTGCTCAGCTTCTCGGTCGACTCGTCCACCTCGGCCCACATCGGCCAGTGGTGCGAGGCGAACAGGACGTCGGTCTCCTTGCCGAACGTCTGGATCGCCTCGGTGAGGTACTTCGACCACGCGTGCGCGTCCCGGACCTGCGCGCCGCGCAGGCTGAGGATGTTGTGCATGGTGTGGGTGGCGTTCTCGGCGATGCACAGCGCCCTGGCGTCGGGCAGGTAGATGTTCATCTCCGCCGGGGCCTCGGTGCCCGGGGTGAGCTGGAACAGCAGCTGCACGCCGGCCAGCTCGTACTCGTACAGCCCCGGCCGCCAGGGGATGACGTACGCCTGGTCGTTCCACTGCGTCTTCGGCACCGGCTGGTGCTCGGGCCCGCCGATGTAGACGGTCGGCGGGACGAGGGTCACCTCGCCGGTGGAGATGGTCAGGCCGAGGCCCGAACCGACCTGCCCCGTCGGCCCCTTGTCCAGCTGGGCCGCGTACATGTACTGCGCCCGCCGGGCCATCGCCGGGCCGGCGTAGATGTTCTCGCTGACGGCGTGTTCGAGGAAGCCCTCCGGCGCGACGACGGGGACGTCCGGCTCCAGTGCGTCGCCGAGCTCGGCGAACAGGCCCCGCGCGCCGCCGAAGTGGTCCACGTGGCAGTGGGTGTAGACGACGCCCTTGATCGGCCGCTGTTCCTTGGTGAGCTCGGTCTTGTCCCGGAACAGCTGGAGGGCGGCCTGCGCGGTCTCGTAGCAGGCGAGCGGGTCGATGACGATCAGGCCCTCGTCGGATTCGACGATCGTCATGTTGGACAGGTCGTAGCCGCGCACCTGGTAGATCCGGTACGCGCGACAGCTGGTGACCTGGAACAGCCCGGCGATGGCGGTGAGTTGGCCCTGCCGCCACAGGCTCCCGTTGACCGTCGACGGCCCGGAGCCCGGGTCGGAGTCGGTGAGGAAGTCGTAGGCGGTGAAGTCCCAGACGACCTTCTCCCGGTCCCTGCGGGAGTAGATGACGGGCACGTCCGGCGGGGCGATCAGGAACCTGCCGGCGTCGGCGAAGTCCCGACCGTCCTTCTCGTCGGCGGCCCCGACCGCCTCCGAGACCTTCCGGTTCGCCTCGGCGATACCGGGGGTGGGCTCGACGGGCTCGGTGTACTCGGGCGTTTCGGGCATGGCGAAGCCACCTCCACGTCGTTGTGTGAGCGCCGCACTGCGGCCATGTCACGCTATGCACACGCATGGTTACTCACAAGGGTGCTGATCAAGCCAACAGTCGGAGCAGAACGGCCGGATTCCGGTGCCTCGCACGCGTGCCGGCGGCCCCTTGCGGAGGAGCAAGGGGCCGCCGAAACGACTCGCCAGGCGTACGTGGTGGCCGGGACAGAGCGGGGGTTTCCACAGCCGCCCGCACAGGAAGTCGATGTGGCCGACTTCCTGTGCACTCAGAGAGACCAGCGGGTCGTGCTGCCGTCCGGCGCCGTGTAGCCCGCGAACTGGCCCTCCGGGCCGGCCTCGACGGTGAACCACTCGCGCCGGGGGCGGTTCCGGTCGAGCCAGACCTGGTGGGCGGCCTCGACCGTCCGCCAGAGGTCACGGGGGCCGCCGAGGGCGACGGTGCGGCCCTGCGCGTGGGCGGTCGAGCCGTCCGCGGTGTCGCGAAGCGCATGGCCGTCGCGGACGACGGTGGGAGCGAGGTGGAGGTCCGCCCAGAACACGAACCCCGGGTCGTCCAACACGTGGGCGCCGCTCTCCGTGGTCCGGCTGTCCGCGCTGGTCGGCTCGGGGACCTCCCAGCCGGGTTCCTTTCCATCGCGCAACGGCATGAAGGCGGCCGGACGGCAGGAAGCGCCCGACCGCGCGCCCGTCCGGCAGCTTGGTGAGCCTGGCCACCGCACCGCCCAGCGGAGCGACGACGAGGCCGCCGGGCACGCACTGGTCGAGCCACGTCTGGGGGAGGCTGCGCACGCCACAGGTGGCGATGATCCGGTCGTACGGTCCGTTGCCCGGGTATCCGTCGGCGCCATCGGCCTGGACCACGGCGGCCTCGAAGCCCACCTCGCTCAACCGGGTACGGGCGGTGGCCACCAGGTGCTCGGTGCGATCGATGGTCGTGACGTGCTGGGCCCCGGCAAGGTGGCAGAGCAGGGCGGCGTTGTAGCCCGTCCCGGTCCCGATCTCCAACACCCGGTCCCCGGGGCGGACATCCAACGCGTCGAGCATGTCGGCCATCAGACTCGGCAGCGTGGACGAGGAGGTCGCCACGCCGCGCACGCCTTCCGAACCGGCATCCTCCGCGTGTACGCCTTCGACCTCGGTGACCAGCACCTGGTCCGCGTACACCTCCCGCAGCCAACCGTCGCCCGCTCGCCAGGAACGATGAACGCCGCCCTCCTCCCGGTAGAACGCCGGCACGAACGCATGGCGCGGCACATTGAGGAACGCCTCGACCACCCGCGAGGACAGCACCCCGCTCACCCGCTCGATCTCCGAGGCCAACGCGACCCGAGCCCGCAGGAGTTGCTCGTCGTCATGGAGGTGATTCGTCATCCTCGGTCAGCCCCTTCCAGGTAGTCGCAGATGGCGGCCGTGATGGATCGAAAATATGCACCATCACGCGCTGTTGACCGGTGGCTCCTTGCGGGGAGCAAGGAGCCACCGGGAGGGAATGCCGGCGCGCCGGCAACTCGCGGCCGACAAGGTGGATCCAGCCGTAGGCACACGGAAGAGGCGGAACGCATGGGCCTTCCGGGTGGAACCCACCGTCTGGTAGGGATGGGCGGCGTGATCACGAACTCCTCGTTCTCGGCCGCCTTGAGGGCCGTCCCGTTCCACCGCCTGTCCGTGTGCGGGTACCGGGGGCCGCTGGTCCTGGCCGCGTTGCTGGCCGTCATCGGCGCGGCACCGGAGGGCTTCGTGCACGGGGCCGTGGTGGTGGGGACGGCGGTGGCCGGCATGCTCCTGGCGGTGCCGGCCGCGCTGTTCGCGCCGGTCGGAGCACCGGCCTTGGTGGTGCTCGCGCTCGGCCTGGCGGGGCTGGCCGCGTCACCCGCCGTACGAAGGCGCGTGCGCCGGCTCCACCGGCCGGGCAACAGCGTGCTGCTGGGCTGCTCGCTGGCGACGGGCGCCGTCGTGCTGGGCTTCAGCGTGCCCGGTGAGGACTACGGCATGCTCGGGCTCGGCCTGATCGTGCTCGTGCTCCTGCCATTCGCCTGGCTCGCCTGGCAGGCGGTGCTCGCCAGGGAGGAGTCGGCCGAGGAGACCGGAACGGGGCGGCGGCACGGCTCCTGGCGCTGGGTGGTGCCCCCGTTGCTGGTCGGCGCTGCGGCCCTGCTGATCAGCCACGGCATCCCCCGCGACACCCGGTTCTCGGTCTCCCGGCCCGCGCTCACCTCCTTCGCCGAGCAGGCCCTGGCCACGGGGGCGACGGACCGCACCCAGACCTGGATCGGCGGCTACCCGGTCCGGGACGCCGAACTGGTCGACGGCGGCGTGAGGTTCGCAGTCGCCGGGTCCGGTGTCTTCGCCGCCCACGGCTATGCCTACTTCCCGGCGGGCGGTCCGACGCAGCACCCCTCCCGCTACACGCAGGTCGGTGACGGCTGGTACAGCTGGTCGGGGCCCGACCACTTCTGAAACGCACCCGATCACGCCGCCCGACCGACCCGTAGGCGCCACCTCCGTGAACCGGCGGCCCCTTGCGGAGGAGCAAGGGC
>NZ_JBHVFE010000598.1:0-4752 GCF_042801945.1 Kitasatospora sp. NPDC057542 | reverse complement strand
GCCGCCCAGCCGGGTGGCCGAGCGGGGCGGTGGCGCGGAGCCGGTGGGCCGTAGGCGGTACCGCTCAGGTCGCGTCGGGGTCGAACGGGGGCCGCTCGCCGGGCGCCAGCGGGGCCCCGGTGGAGGCGGGCGCCGGGTCGGACTTCTCGAAGCTGACGCTGCCGCTGCGGCCGTTCACCGGCGCCGCGGGCTTGTCGTCCAGGACCGAGCGGATGTCCAGCGAGTCCTTCATGTCCTTGAGGCCAAGCGGGTCCTCCTGGTCGCCCAGGAGCTGCTTGCGGACGAAGGTCTTGGGGTTCAGGTCCTCGAACTCGAAGTCCTTGAACTCGGGGCCCAGCTCGCTGCGGATGTCCTCCTTCGCATTGTCGGCGAAGGAACGGATCTTCCGGACGACGTTCATGGTGTCCTGGATCAGCTTCGGCAGCTTGTCCGGGCCGAAGATGATGATCGCCATCACGACCAGGGTCAGGACCTCCAGCCCGCTTACGTCGCTGAACACCTTTGCTCCCTAGCTCGTCGGACGACGGTTCCTACAGGGTAATGGCCACCGGCGAGTCCATGGTCCACGCTGGGATGAAGCCGTGGTAAAGACCTGCCGGTGGCCGAGGGCGTCCGGGCGGAGGGTCGAGCGTGTGTCCCGGGTCCGTCGAGGGCCGTTCTAGCGAACCTGCTGGCGCAGTGCGGCGAATCCCCCGGGGTAGCGATCGTAGTAACGCTCGGGATAGCGCTCGGGGTAGCCCGGCGGAGTGGCGTCGCGGGTCGCGGTGGCCGGGCGGCCCGCGTAGTCCACCGGGGCCTGTGCGGTCATCGGGACGAGGCCGTCGCGGCCGGCGCCGGCGCCCCCACCGGGCGGGCTGACGCTGGTGCCGTGGCGCTCCTCGCCCTGCGCGCTGAGCCCGCCGACGCCGCCGAGCGTCACCGCGGCGACGGAGAAGGCGCCCGCGGCGGCGAACACCAGCCGGCGGCCCCGCGCGGAGGAGCGGACGGCGGCCGCGGACGGCTGCGGACGGGCGGGGGCGGCGGTGGGCTCGGGGCGGGCGGAGCGCCGGCCCATCAGCGGCCGCAGCACCGCGCCGCGCCCGAAGGCGCGCGGGTCGACCCCGGGCACCGGGGCGTCGGCACCGAGTGCGCCCGCGCCGAAGGAGGCGCCGGCACCGCGGCCGAAGGAGCCGCCGTCGAGCCGGCTGCCGCCGAGCGTGCCGGTGGCCGCGACCCCGCCACCGGGCAGGTCGTCGTCGTCATCGCGGCGCCCGCGCCCGGCCGGCCAGTCGCGGTCCGCCGGAGCGTCCTCGGGGAGGTTGCCGACGGCCATCAGGCGGGCCATCAGCGCGGAGGACGGACCGGGCGTGCCGGTGCGGGTCAGCATGTGCTTGACGGCGCGGCCCTCGTCGGCCTCGGCGAGGCACTGCGGGCAGGTCGCCAGGTGGGCCTGGACGCGGTCGCGCGAGTTGTGGCCGAGTTCGCCGTCCAGGAAGGCGGAGAGGCGCTCGCCGAGGTGGTGCTCCTCGGCGGCGGGTGCGGCGGGGCGGACGGGAAGCGCGTGCAGCGACGTGTCCGCGGGCAGCGCCACCGGGGGCAGCGTGGGCTCACCGGGTTCGTCGCCTCCGCGACGGCCCGGCAGGGCCCAGCCCCGTCGGGTCAGGGACCGGTCGGACGCATCCGACCGGTCCGAACCGGACCGGCTGGTTCCGCTCACGGTCGCCTCCGTCCGCGCCCACCGGGCGCGACCGCGGCCTCGACCGCGCCGACACCGACCGGCACCGGCTCCTCCGAGCCGCCGCGGCGCTCACGGCCGGGGACCGAACCGGGGGCGCGGTGCTTGAGCGCGGCGCGCAGGTGCGAGCGGCCGCGGTGGATGCGGCTGCGGACGGTG
Organism: Kitasatospora sp. NPDC057542; assembly: GCF_042801945.1. NCBI lineage: Bacteria > Bacillati > Actinomycetota > Actinomycetes > Kitasatosporales > Streptomycetaceae > Kitasatospora > Kitasatospora sp. NPDC057542. The sequence continues at coordinate 2,879 of NZ_JBHVFE010000598.1, read as the reverse complement.
CCGAGCTTGACGCCCAGCGTGGCGGCGATCTCCTCGTAGGACAGGCCCTCGATGTCGCAGAGCACCACGGCGGCGCGGAACTCCGGCGCGAGGGTGTCCAGGGCGTGCTGGACGTCGGCGTCGAAGTGGGTGTCGCTGAAGTGCTGGGCCGGGCTGGGCTCGCGGGAGGCGAGCCGCTCGGCCGCGTCCTCGCCGAGCGCGTCGAAGCGGATGCGCTGGCGGCGGCGGACCATGTCCAGGAACAGGTTGGTGGTGATCCGGTGCAGCCAGCCCTCGAACGTGCCGGGGGTGTAGGTGGACAGCGAACGGAACACCCGGACGAAGACCTCCTGGGTGAGGTCCTCGGCGTCGTGCTGGTTGCCCGTCAGGCGGTAGGCGAGCCGGTAGACGCGGGCGCTGTGCGCCTCGACGATCTCCTCCCAGGTGGGCGGAGTCCAGGTCTGCGCGTCGTGGCCCTCGGTGAAGGTCGCGAGGGCGGGGGCCTCGGTGGCACCGGCGGCCGACGGCGCGGCGACGGGCTGGTCCAGGTCGGAGTGCGCAGGCTGGTTCATCACGGGCTTCGGCGTACGGGCCGACGCGGTGCCGCGGGAGTGCCGCCACACAGGGACGTCGCCCTCGGCCACACCTCCTCGGTCGGCTCTTCTGCCCAGCAGGGCCACCACCATATCCACCTCACCCGTCAAGCCCGGATAAAAGTGCCCGGGAGGTCTCCCGCGCCCGGTCCGACATGACAACGGCCCGCCGCCGTACGCGGTTCCCGGTCGGCCAGTAATCTGTGCCAGGAAATATCGACATCCCTCGGCACCGGGCCGCCGCCCGGGGCTCCGAAAGAGGCAGCCATCAGCGAGTTCGGGCCCGCGCGTGCGGCCCTCGCCGACACCTACGTGGGCGAGGACGCGGTGCTGACCTACGCCCGGGCACAGTCCGCGCGGACCGGGATACGGGCGATCGGGCCGAGCGGCGGGGCCTGCCTGCGGCTGCTGGCGGCCGCGCTGGACGCCAAGGCGGTGGCCGAGATCGGCACCGGCACCGGGGTGTCCGGGGTCTACCTGCTGCGCGGGATGCGGCCGGACGGCGTGCTCACCACGGTGGACTCGGAGCCGGTCCGTCAGCAGCTGGCCCGCGAGGCGTACCAGGCCGCCGGGTTCGCGGCCAACCGCTCCCGGTTCATACCGGGCCGGGCGCTGGACGTGCTGCCCCGGCTCGCCGACGGCCAGTACGACCTGGTGTTCTGCGACGGAGACCCGGCCGAGTCCTGCGAGTACCTGCTGGAGGCGCTGCGACTGCTGCGGCCGGGCGGGATGGTCTGCTTCGAGGGGGTCTTCCAGGAGGGCCGGCTGGCCGAGCCGGAGCTCCAGGACCCGCAGACCGGCGCGGTCCGGGACCTGGTCCGGGACGTGCGGGAGAGCGAGGCCCTGCTGCCGGCGCTGCTGCCGGTCTCGGACGGGCTGCTCTGCGCCATCAAGCGCTGAGCCCGGCCTCCTCGGGGCGCCGGGCCCGGAAAACGTGCGGACCCGGGCCGACATGACGTCGTACCCGGGCCCGGCAGCACATCTCCAGGAGATGGCGAGCACCTGCTGCGGTCAGCCGCAGGCCTTCTTCAGGGCCTCGCCGAGGGCGTCGGCCTCGTCAGGCGTGAGCTCCACCACAAGGCGTCCGCCGCCTTCGAGCGGAACGCGCATGATGATGCCCCGCCCCTCTTTGGTGACTTCGAGCGGGCCGTCACCCGTCCGCGGCTTCATGGCCGCCATGCTCGTTCCCCTTCCTGCAACCGCTCAGCTACGCACCGGCAGTCCGTCCACCGCCGGTATCGAACGCATTGATCGGAAGCCATTATCCCGCATGCCACGGGCTGATGACCAACATCACTCTCGGTGCAACCAGGGCCGGACCGTCCCCAACCGCCGCAATTCACGTCATAAGCCCCGGCGTGGCGGCGGCGTGGACACCACCGGAAGGTGCGATACCTCACACTCCCCAGGCCCCCGCGTGCTCCGGCATCCTGACACACACGACTGACACCGCCACGACCCCGGGAGCCCTCACCCATGTCCGATTCCGTGCTGTACGAGCTGGACGGCGGCCTCGCCGTCATCACCGTCAACCGCCCGGAGGCGATGAACGCGCTCGACGTCGCCACCAAGATCGCACTGCGCGACACCATGGCCGCCGCGGCCGCCGACCCGGCGGTGCGGGCCGTACTGCTGACCGGGGCGGGCGAGCGGGCGTTCTGCGTCGGGCAGGACCTGAACGAGCACCTGGCCCTGCTGAAGCGGGCCGAGGAGACCGGCGAGGGCGCGCTGCGGACCGTCGCCGAGCACTACAACCCGCTGGTGCGGGCGCTGGCCGGGATGCGCAAGCCGACCGTCGCCGCCGTCGGCGGGGTGGCGGCCGGCGCCGGCGCCTCGCTCGCCTTCGCCTGCGACTTCCGCATCCTGTCCGACCGGGCCGGCTTCAACACCGCCTTCGCCGGGATCGGGCTGACCGCCGACTCGGGCGCCTCCTGGACGCTGCCGCGGCTGGTCGGGCACGCCAAGGCCACCGAGCTGCTGATGCTGCCCCGGACCGTCAAGGCCGCCGAGGCGATGGAGCTGGGCCTGGCCACCACGGTGGTGCAGGCCGAGGAACTCGCCGCCACCGCACGGGCCTTCGCCCGCGAGCTGGCCGAGGGCCCGACCGTCGCCTACGGCGCCATCAAGGAGTCGCTGGCGTACGGCGCCTCCCACTCGCTGGACGAACTCCTCGACAAGGAGGACGAGTTGCAGACGCTGGCCGGCGAGAGCGAGGACCACCGGATCGCGGTTCGCGCCTTCATCGCCAAGGAGAAGCCGAAGTACCTGGGCCGCTAGCGCAGTTGGCGGGCCCGGGCCGGCCGGCCC
>NZ_JBHVFE010000597.1:0-4760 GCF_042801945.1 Kitasatospora sp. NPDC057542 | reverse complement strand
GGGCGCGGGTGGCCGCCCCGGGCCACCCCCGTGGGGCCGGGGCGGCACCGCTCACTTGTCGGCGTCCTGGGGGTACCAGCGGAGCTCGACCGTGTTGCCGTCGGGGTCGCGGACGTAGATCGAGGTGGCGTTGCCGCGGGCGCCGTAGCGGGTGACCGGGCCTTCGAGGACGGTGAAGACGCCGGAGTCGATGACCTCCTGCCAGTCGAGGGGCTCGACGGTGAGGCAGATGTGGTCGACGTTGGACTCCTGCCGGGGACGGCTGGTCAGGTCGATGATGGTGTCGGGGGTGACGCGGACGGACGGGAAGGACACCTTGCCGGCCCGCCACTCGTCGACGCGGACGGGCTCCAGGCCGAGCAGGCCGGAGTAGAAGGCCAGCGAGCGTTCGACGTCGGCGACGTTGAGGACGAGGTGGTCGAAGGCTACGACGCGCATGGGTGTTCGGCTCCGCTCGGGTGCGACTGCTGGTGACGGGTTCAACGATCCCGCCGTCCGGACGGGTGATCAATGCGCGATGGACGTACGATCGTTGAGCAGAATTCAACGATCGAGGGGTGGGGCTGGATGCTGGAACGGCTGGAGGTCGAGGTCTTCCTCACGCTCGCCGAGGAGCTGCACTTCGGCCGGACCGCCGAGCGCCTGCACCTGACCACCGGGCGGGTCAGCCAGGTGGTGAAGAAGCTGGAGCGTCGGATCGGCGGCCCGCTGTTCGAGCGCACCAGCCGGTCGGTCCGACTCAGCGCCGTGGGACGGCAGTTGGCGGACGACCTGGCGCCGGTGGTGGAGGCGATGGCGGCGGCGCTGCGGCGCGCGGAGGACGCCAGCCGAGGGGTCACCGGGGAGCTGCGGGTGGCGTTCCTCGGGGAGTGGACGGCGCCGGTGCTGCTCAAGGCGGTCGCGCTGTTCGGCGAGCGGCACCCCGACTGCCGGGTGGACGTCCGCGAGGTCCAGCTCTCCAACTCCCGGGCGAGCCTGGTGGACGGCTCGGTGGACGTCCTGATCGCCTCCTACCCGTTCGACGGCATGGCCTGTGGGCCGGTGCTGCTGACCGAGCGGCGGGTCCTCGCGGTGGCGGCCGGGCACCCGCTGGCCGCGGAGCGGTCGGTGTCGGTCGAGGTGCTCGCCGACCACCCGGTGGTGCAGTACCCGGCCGTCACCTCGGCGGCCTTCAAGCGCGACCGCACCCCCGACCACACCCCGTCCGGCCGCCCGGTGCCCAAGGGCCCGTCCGGCAGCACCTTCTCCGAGATGCTCAGCCTGGTCGCGATGGGCCGCGGCGTCCTCCCGGTCGGCGAGCACTCCCGCCGCTACTACCCGCGTCCGGACGTCGCGTACGTGCCGATCCACGACGTGCCCCCGATCGAGCGCGGCCCGGTCTGGCTGGAGAGCAACACCACCGCCCGGGTCCGCGCCTTCGTCCGGGCGGCGGCGGACGTCGCCGAGCGGCGGGCCGACGGGGCGGCGCCGTCGTGCGTCGTGGCGGCGGGCTGAGGGGGCGGCGGAGCGCTTCAGGAGATCGCGCGCAGCCGGGGCCGCTCCGGGGCGAGCAGGCGGTCGAGGTGGGCGGCGGTGTCGTCGTCCGCGGGGAGCAGCACGAGGAGCTGCTGGGAGTCGTCGGGGAGCTCCAGCGTCTCGCGGTGGAGCCGGAGTTCGGGGCCGGACGGGTGGCGGAGGCGGAGCGGGCCGCGGTGGGGGACGAGGTGGTTGCCGAGCCGGCGGGTGAAGTCGGGGCCGGCGAGCGGGGCGAGTTCGGTGCTCAGCCACTCGGCGGACTCGACCGAGGGGCCGAGCCAGAGGTCGAAGGCCTGTTCGTCGGCGACGTCGTCCCAGTCGGCGAACAGGGTGCGGGCGCGCGGGTCGGTGAAGACGTAGCGGGTGAGGTTGGGCGCCGGGGTGTCGAGCAGTCCGGCCGCGCCGAGGACGGCCGCGTAGCCGCTGGTGTGGGCGAGGACGTCGCCGAGGCGGTTGGTGACGGCGGCGACGCCGGGTTCGAGCAGGCGCAGCGTCGCGAGGACGGTGGGGCGCAGCTCGCGCGGGGCGGGGGCGGGCCGGGTGCGGCCGGCGCACGCGCCACCGGTGATCTTGGTGAGGTAGCGCAGGTGGTTGCGCTCGGCGGGGTCGAGGCTGAGGGCGTCGGCGAGTGCGTTGACCACGGGGGTGGAGGGGTTGCGGTCGCGGCCCTGCTCCAGCCGGGTCAGGTACTCGACGCTGATGCCGGCCCGGACGGCCAGGTCGGAGCGGCGCAGCCCGGGCGAGCGGCGGCGGCCGTGGTCGGGCAGGCCCAGCGCCTCCGGCTGGATGCTGTCGCGCTTCGCGCGGATGAAGTCCCCCATTGGTGTGCCCATATGACGAGCGTACGGCCGATCGTCACGCCGAGGGTGGCCCTGCGGGGGCCAGCCTGAGCGCGGCCTGGTTACGGCCGCGGAGCGGGCGGAGGGTGGTGGCCATGGAGACGAACACGCACAAGCTGGTGATCATCCTCGGCAGCGTCCGGGAGGGCCGGTTCGGCCCGGTGGTGTCCTCGTGGGTGGCCGAACAGGCCGCCGCGCACGGGGGCTTCGAGGTCGAGGTGGTGGACCTCGCCGAGGTCGAGCTGCCGCTCGAACTCCCCGCCGCCCCGCCGAAGTTCGCGGGTGACGGCTACCCGCGGCCGGCCGGGATGGCGAAGCTGACCGAGGCCCTGGAGGGCGCCGATGCCTTCGTCGTCGTCACACCGGAGTACAACCACAGCTACCCGGCCTCGCTGAAGGCCGCGATCGACTGGCACTTCACCCAGTGGACGGCCAAGCCGGTGGCCTTCGTCAGCTACGGCGGCGCGGCCGGCGGCCGGCACGCCGTGCTGCACCTGGAGAACGTGCTGACCGAGCTGCACGCGGTGACCATCCGGGACGGCCTGGCCTTCCCGAACTACTTCACCGCCTGGGCGGACGGCCGCCCGAACGACCCGCAGGCGCCCGGCTACGCCAAGGTCCTGCTCGACCAACTGTCCTGGTGGGCGGGCGCGTTGAAGAACGCGCGGGCCGCCGTGCCGTACCCGGCCTGAGGGGAGGGGAAGAACGGTGGAGTACCTGGAACTGCCCGGCACCGACCTGGAGGTCAGCCGGATCGCGCTCGGCTGCATGGGCTTCGGCGGTGGCGGCGGCGGGCACAACCCGTGGGCGCTGGACGAGGAGGCCGCCGCGCCGGTGTTCCGGCGGGCGGTCGAGCTCGGCATCACCCTCTGGGACACCGCCAACGTGTACGGCGGCGGCGCCTCGGAGGAGCTGGTCGGCCGGGCGGTGCGGCGCTACACCCGGCGCGAGGACGTCGTGCTGGCGACCAAGGCGGGCCTGCCGATGCACGACGGCCCGGGCGGCTCCGGCCTGTCCCGGCGGGCGGTCCTGGAGCAGGTGGACGGCTCGCTGGCCCGCCTCGGCACGGACCACATCGACCTCTTCCAGCTGCACCGCTTCGACCCGGCGACCCCGGTCGAGGAGACGGTGGCGGCGCTGTGCGAGGTGGTCGAGGCGGGGAAGGTCCGGTACGTCGGCGTCTCCTCGATGTGGGCCTGGCGGTTCGCGAAGCTGCGGCACGCGGCGGCCCTGGCCGGCGGCCCGCAGTTCGTGTCGATGCAGCACCAGTACAGCCTGGTGCAGCGCGAGGAGGAGCGGGAGATGTTCCCGTTCCTCGCCGACCAGGGCGTGGCCGGCCTGGCCTGGTGCCCGCTGGCCTCGGGCCGGCTGGCCCGGCCGTACGGGCAGGGCACCGCCCGCTCGGCCGGGGACCCGGTCGCCGGACGCTTCTTCGCGGACGTCGACCGCCCGATCGTGGACGCCGTCCAGCACGTCGCCGAGGCCCGCGGCGTGCCGATGGCACAGGTCGCGCTCGCCTGGGTGCTGCGCAACCCGGTGGTCGCCGCCCCGATCGTCGGCGCCACCCGCCCGGGCCACCTGGACGACGCGGCGGCCGCCCTGCGGCTCGGCCTCACCGACGCCGAGGCGGCGGCCCTGGAGGCCCCGTACACGCCCCGCCTGCCGACCGGCTTCTGAGCCGGGGACGGCTCGACCCGTTCTGCGCCGGGGACGGCTCAAACCGCCCTGCGCCGGCGGTAGTAGTGCACGGTGAGCACGGCGAGCAGCGGGCCCCAGGCGGCCAGCGGCAGGTAGCCGATCCAGAACACGAGGGTCTGCCAGCCGTGGGTGATGACCCCGCCCTCGTCGCCCCGGATGGTCAGGCCGAGGGAGAACATCACCATCGCGTACGGGAAGACCATCAGCACCGCCGAGCCGAGCCCGGCCGGGAGCACGGCGGCGAGCACCGGGACCGGGCGGCCGCCGAGACCGGGGATCCAGCGCGGCCACACCTCGCCCCAGCGGGCGACCAGGCCGAAGCAGAGGAAGGCCAGCGCCTCGCTGACCACGCTGAGCGCGAGGATGTACCCCCAGCCGCCGTCGAACGAGGCGGGGTCCTGTTCCGGGGGCGTCGGGCCGTGGTCGAGCAGCGGCAGTCCGAGGATGAAGCCGCCGATCCGCCAGAGGCAGGAGGGCAGCACCGCCAGGGTGATCGCGTACCCGGTCCGCACCGCCCAGCGGGGCACACCCGGTGCGGGTGTGCCGTGCAGTCGTGCCGCGATTGTCCGTGCGCCCATGGTTCCGCCTCCCGGCCCGGGCGGACGCCGTCCGTCCGCCACCGGCTCCGACCCTCCCGGAGGACGCCCGCGGGGGCGTCCTCACCCGGGCTGAACCCGGGCCGGCCCGCTCCCCCGGGCGGGGGAGCGG
>NZ_JBHVFE010000596.1:0-4764 GCF_042801945.1 Kitasatospora sp. NPDC057542 | reverse complement strand
ACCGGGCCCTCCTCGCGTTCGCGCCCGCGCGGGCTCAGCCGTCGTGCCGGGCGGCCGCGGCGACCGCCTCCTCGACGGTGGCGTTCCCGGCGACCAGCTCCAGGGTCAGTCCGGCGGTGCCGGGTTCGTGCAGCAGGGCGGCCAGGACGGCGGCCACGTCGGCCCGGTCCACCGTGCCGCGGTCGACCGAGGGGGCCAGCCGGACCAGGCCGGTGCCGGGGCCGTCGGTGAGCCGCCCGGGGCGCAGCACCGTCCAGTCCAGCCCGGTGCGGGCCCGGACGGCGTCGTCGGCGGCGCCCTTGGCCCGCAGGTAGGTCTCGAAGACCTCGTCGGCGGGGTAGCGCGCCCCGGCGTCGGCGGCCATCGCCGAGACCATCAGGTACCGGCGGACCCCGGCGAGCTCGGCGGCGTCGGCGAGCAGCACCGCGGCGTCCCGGTCGACGGTGTTCTTGCGGGCGGCGCCGCTGCCCGGTCCGGCGCCGGCGGCGAAGACCACCGCGTCGGCACCGGTCAGCAGTCCGGCGAGCTGCGTGGCGGTGGCGGCCTCCAGGTCGAGCAGCAGCGGCTCGGCGCCGGCGTCGACGAGGTCCTGGGCCTGTTCGGGGCGGCGGACGATCCCGGCGGGGCGCTCGCCGCGGGCGGCGAGCAGCCGTTCCAGCCGGAGCGCGATCTGTCCGTGGCCCCCGGCGATGACGGTACGCATGGTTCCGACGGTAGCCCGGGACGGGCGGGGCGGCCCGGGGGAAAGTACCGGGGCGGTGCCGCGGACAGGACACAATGGGCGCATGACTTCGCTCGCTCACCCACAGCTTCGCTTCACACCCACCGTGGCGGACCCGTCCGGCCCCCGGGAGCTGGTGATCCTGGGGTCCACCGGCTCGATCGGTACCCAGGCCATCGACGTCGTGCTCCGCAACCCGGACCGCTTCCGGGTGGTGGCCCTGTCGGCGGCCGGCGGCCGGGTGGAGCTGCTCGCCGAGCAGGCGGTGCGGCTGGGCGTGCACACCGTGGCGGTGGCCGATCCGGCGGCCGAGCCGGCGCTGCGCGAGGCGCTGGCCGCGAAGGCGGCGGGCCGTCCGCTGCCGACCGTGCTGGTGGGCCCGGACGCGGCGACCGAGCTGGCCGCCCTGGAGTGCCACTCGGTGCTGAACGGCATCACCGGTTCGATCGGCCTGCGGCCGACGCTGGCCGCGCTGAAGGCGGGCCGGGTGCTGGTGCTGGCCAACAAGGAGTCGCTGATCGTCGGCGGTCCGCTGGTGAAGGCGGTGGCGAAGCCGGGCCAGATCGTGCCGGTGGACTCCGAGCACGCCGCGCTGTTCCAGGCGCTGGCGGGCGGCACCCGGGCCGAGGTGCGCAAGCTGGTGGTCACCGCCAGCGGTGGCCCGTTCCGCAACCGCACCCGGGAGCAGCTGGCCGGGGTGACCCCGCAGGACGCGCTGGCGCACCCGACCTGGGCGATGGGCCCGGTCGTCACGATCAACTCGGCCACCCTGGTGAACAAGGGCCTGGAGGTGATCGAGGCGCACCTGCTGTACGACGTGCCGTTCGACCGGATCGAGGTCGTGGTCCATCCGCAGTCGGTGGTGCACTCGATGGTGGAGTTCACCGACGGTTCGACCCTGGCCCAGGCCAGCCCGCCGGACATGCGGATGCCGATCGCGCTGGGTCTGGGCTGGCCGGAGCGGGTGCCGGACGCCGCTCCCGCCTGTGACTGGACCAAGGCGGCCACCTGGGAGTTCTTCCCGCTGGACGACGAGGCCTTCCCGGCGGTCGAGCTGGCCCGCGAGGTGGGCACCCTGGGCGGCACCAACCCGGCGGTCTTCAACGCGGCCAACGAGGAGTGCGTGGAGGCATTCCTGAAGGGCCGCCTCGTCTTCACCGGAATCGTGGACACTGTTGCCAAGGTCGTGGCCGAGCACGGCCGGCGGGACGGCGGTTCGGCGGCGGGAACTTCCCTGACGGTGGAGGACGTCCTGCACGCGGAGGACTGGGCGCGCGCCCGGGCCCGCGAGCTGGCGGCCGGCTGACGGTCGACTGACGACCCCGATTGCGGTAGGACGAGACGATGAGCGGAGCGGCATGACGGAGGACCAGCGGTGGCAACGGTTTTGACGGTGGTCGGCATCCTGGTCTTCGTCATCGGGTTGCTCGTCTCGATCGCGTGGCACGAACTCGGCCACCTCTCCACGGCCAAGCTGTTCGGCATCCGGGTGCCGCAGTACATGGTCGGCTTCGGCCCGACCCTCTGGTCGCGCCGGAAGGGCGAGACCGAGTACGGCATCAAGGCGATTCCGTTCGGCGGGTACATCCGGATGATCGGGATGTTTCCGCCGGGCGAGGACGGCCGGATCACCAAGCGCAGCAGCTCGCCCTGGCGCACCATGATCGAGGACGCCCGTGAGGCCTCCTACGAGGAGCTCCAGGAGGGCGATGAGCAGCGGCTCTTCTACACCCGCAAGCCGTGGAAGCGCATCATCGTCATGTTCGCCGGGCCGTTCATGAACCTGATCCTGGCGTTCGGGCTGTTCCTGACGGTCATGATGGGCTTCGGCGTCACCATGGCGGTGCCGACCATCGGCTCGGTCGCCCAGTGCGTGGTCAAGGCCGGCCAGCCCACCGACACCTGCCCGGCCGACGCGCCCAAGACCCCGGCCAACGAGGTCGGCCTGCGCCAGGGCGACAAGGTGCTCTCCTTCGACGGCGACCGGATCCGCGACTACGACCAGCTCCAGGCGGACATCCGGAAGTCGGCGGGCAAGCAGGTGACGATCATCGTGGACCGCGGCGGTCAGCAGCTCACCTTCACGCCCACCATCGCCGTCAACGACGTGCAGAAGTACGACGGCAACGGCGTGCCGGTGAAGGGCCAGACCGTCCAGGCGGGTTTCCTCGGGTTCACCCCCAGGAGCGAGACCGTCCAGCTCGGCTTCGGGCAGTCCGTCGACCGGATGTACGACATGGCCGAGAACGGGGTGCGGTCGCTGGCCGCCCTGCCCGGCAAGATCCCCGGCCTGTGGAACGCCGTGGTCGGCGACGCCCCGCGCGACCCGGACTCGCCGATCGGCATGGTCGGCGCCGCCCGGGTCAGCGGTGAGGTGTTCTCGCTGCACGAGTCGGCCACCCAGCGGATCGCGATCTTCGTGAACCTGCTGGCCGGCATCAACCTGTCGCTGTTCCTGTTCAACATGCTGCCGCTGCTGCCGCTGGACGGCGGCCACATCGCCGGCGCGGCCTGGGAGTCGGTCCGCCGCCGCTTCGCACGAATGTTCCGGAGGCCGGATCCGGGCCCGTTCGACGTCGCCAAGCTGATGCCGGTCGCATACGTCGTGGCCAGCATCTTCATCGGATTCACCCTGCTGGTGATGGTGGCCGACCTGGTGAACCCGGTGAAGATCGGCTAGGGCGTCGGGGGACGGCGGGTGTGCTGGGCGCCCGGACCGTGCCGTACCGTGGAGGCCGGGTGCGCGGGAGTTCGCGCGCCCGGCCTCGGCCGTCCCAGCGGCCGGGCGGATGACCACACCTCAACCCCGGGGAACCCTGCGCACATGACCGCGATCTCGCTCGGTATTCCGTCCCTGCCGCTCAAGCCGCTCGCCAAGCGCCGTTACTCCCGGCAGATCATGGTCGGCAACGTGCCGGTCGGCGGTGACGCGCCCGTCTCGGTGCAGTCGATGACCACCACGGTGACCGCGGACGTCAACGCCACGCTGCAGCAGATCGCGGAGCTGACCGCCTCCGGCTGCCAGATCGTCCGGGTCGCCTGCCCGTCGCAGGACGACGCCGACGCGCTGCCGATCATCGCGAAGAAGTCGAAGATCCCGGTCATCGCGGACATCCACTTCCAGCCGAAGTACGTCTTCGCGGCGATCGACGCCGGCTGCGCGGCGGTGCGCGTCAACCCGGGCAACATCAAGGCCTTCGACGACAAGGTCGGCGAGATCGCCAAGGCCGCCAAGGACGCCGGGATCCCGATCCGGATCGGCGTCAACGCCGGTTCGCTGGACAAGCGCCTGCTGGAGAAGTACGGCCGGGCCACCCCGGAGGCGCTGGTCGAGTCGGCGCTCTGGGAGTGCTCGCTGTTCGAGGAGCACGACTTCCGCGACATCAAGATCTCGGTCAAGCACAACGACCCGGTCGTGATGATCAACGCCTACCGCCAGCTGGCCGCCGCCTGCGACTACCCGCTGCACCTCGGCGTGACCGAGGCGGGGCCGGCCTTCCAGGGCACCATCAAGTCGGCGGTCGCCTTCGGCGCGCTGCTGGCCGAGGGCATCGGCGACACCATCCGGGTCTCGCTCTCCGCCCCGCCGGCCGAGGAGATCAAGGTCGGCAACCAGATCCTGGAGTCGCTCGGGCTGCGCGAGCGCGGCCTGGAGATCGTCTCCTGCCCGTCCTGCGGGCGTGCCCAGGTGGACGTCTACAAGCTCGCGGAGGAGGTCACCGCCGGGCTGGAGGGCATGGAGGTGCCGCTGCGAGTGGCCGTCATGGGCTGCGTCGTGAACGGCCCGGGCGAGGCCCGGGAGGCCGACCTCGGCGTCGCCTCCGGCAACGGCAAGGGGCAGATCTTCGTGAAGGGCGAGGTCATCAAGACCGTTCCGGAGTCGAAGATCGTCGAGACCCTGATCGAGGAGGCGCTGAAGCTCGCCGAGCAGATGCAGGCGGCGGGTGTCGAGTCGGGGGCGCCGACCGTGGTCGCGGGGGAGTGAACGGTTGCGGGGGAGTGACCCCGCACAGCTTGTCCTGACCGCGCGGGAGCGTCCGCAC
>NZ_JBHVFE010000595.1:0-4779 GCF_042801945.1 Kitasatospora sp. NPDC057542 | reverse complement strand
TATCCAAACCGGACACGCAAACGAATGAAGTGGGGTCCGTGCGGACGCGACCGCACGGACCCCTCAACGGGACGTTAAACCAGGCCGGTCAGCCGGCCGCCTCGACGCTCTCACCGGGCGGGCGTCCGCTCACCCGTTCGGACTCAAGGGCGGTCTGGAGGATCACCACCGCGGCGGCCTGGTCGACCACCGAACGGCCCTTCTTCGCCTTGACCCCCGAGGCGCGCAGCCCGTGGGTCGCGGTGACGGTCGACATCCGCTCGTCCACCAGCCGCACCGGCACCGGGTAGAGCCGGTTGGCCAGCCGGGCCGCGTACGCCCGGACCTTCTCCGCCGCCGGGCCCTCCTTGCCGCTGAGCGAGCGAGGGAGCCCGACGATCACCTCCATCGCACCGTACTCGTCGACGATGGCGGCGATCCGGGCCTGCGACTTCACCCCGGCCGGGACGGTCTCCACGGGCGTGGCGAGCACCCCGTCGGGGTCGCAGGACGCGACCCCGATCCGGGCGTCCCCGACGTCGACGGCGATCCGCCGCCCCCGCCGGAAGGGCCTCTCCTCCTGCTCCATCAGCTGGCGCGCTCCGCGACCAGGCCGCGCACCGCGGCGATGGCCTCGCCGACCGCGGCCGGGTTGGAACCGCCACCCTGGGCGACGTCGTCCTTGCCGCCACCGCCGCCGCCGAGGGTCTTGGCGGCCGTCCGGACCAGCTCGCCGGCCTTGATGCCGCGGCCGCGGGCGTCCTCGTTGGTGGCGATCACGGTCAGCGGGCGGTCGTTGGCCACGGTGAAGGCGGCGACCACGGCCGGGCGCGAGCCGAGGCGGCCGCGCACGTCCAGGACCAGCTTGCGCAGCTCGTCCGCGCCCACGCCGTCGGCGACCTGCGCGGCGACCACGGCGATGCCGTGCACGTCCTCGGCCGAGTCGGCCAGGCCCGCCGCGGCGGCCAGCACCTTCTCGGCGCGGAAGCGCTCGATCTCCTTCTCGGCGTCCTTGAGCTTGGCGAGCATGCCCGAGATCTTCTCCGGCAGCTCCTCCGGGCGGCCCTTGACCAGCTCGGTGAGCTGGGAGACCACGGTGTGCTCACGGGCCAGGAACCGGTACGCGTCGCTGCCGACCAGCGCCTCGACACGGCGCACGCCGGAGCCGATCGAGGACTCGCCGAGCAGCTTCACCAGGCCCAGCTGGGCGGTGTTGCCGACGTGGGTACCACCGCACAGCTCCTTGGAGAAGTCGCCGATGGTGACGACCCGGACCTCGTCGCCGTACTTCTCGCCGAACATCGCGATGGCGCCGGCCTTGCGGGCCTGGTCCATCGTCATGACCTCGGCGGTGACCTCCAGCTCGCGGCCCAGCACGTCGTTGATCTTCTGCTCGACGTCGACCAGCACGCTGCCCGGGACGGCGGCGGGCGAGCCGAAGTCGAAGCGGAAGCGGCCGGGGGCGTTCTCGGAGCCGGCCTGGGCGGCCGTCGGGCCGAGCGCGTCGCGCAGCGCCTGGTGGGTCAGGTGGGTGGCCGAGTGGGCGCGGGCGATCGCCCGGCGGCGCTCGGTGTCGATCGTGGCGTACGCCGAGGCGCCCAGCACGACCTCGCCGAACAGCACCCCGCCGGAGTGCACGATGACGCCCGGGACGGGCTGCTGCACGTCGCGGATCTCCACCACCGCGCCGGACTCCAGCCGGATCCGGCCCTGGTCGGCGAGCTGGCCACCGCCCTCGGCGTAGAACGGGGTGCGGTCGAGGATGATCTCGACCTCGTCGCCCTCGGAGGCGGCCGGCGCCGGGACGCCGTCCACCAGCAGGCCGACCACGGTGGCCTCGCCCTCGGTGAGGCCATAGCCGGTGAAGACGCTGGCGCCGGACTTGTCGGCGACCTCGCGGTACGCGGCGACGTCGGCGTGGCCCATCTTCTTGGCCTTGGCGTCCGCCTTGGCACGGTCCCGCTGCTCCTGCATCAGGCGGCGGAAGCCGGCCTCGTCCACCTGGAGGCCCTGTTCCTCGGCCATCTCCAGGGTGAGGTCGATCGGGAAGCCGTAGGTGTCGTGCAGCTTGAAGGCCTGCTCGCCGGAGAGCACCACGCCGCCGGCCTGCTTGGTCTCGGTGACCGCGACGTCCAGCAGGTTGGTGCCCGCCTTCAGGGTCTGGAGGAAGGCGGCCTCCTCGCCGACGACGACCGTCTCGATGCGCTTGCGGTCGGTCTCCAGCTCGGGGTACTGCGGGGCCATCGCCTTGATCGCGACGTCGACGAGCTCCTTGGCCACCGGCTCGGTGGCGCCCAGCAGGCGCATGTTGCGGATGGCGCGGCGCAGGATGCGGCGCAGCACGTAGCCGCGGCCCTCGTTGCCCGGGGTGACGCCGTCGCCGACCAGCATCAGCGCGGTGCGGATGTGGTCGGTGACCACGCGCAGCGAGATGTCCGACTTGTGGTCGGCGCCGTAGGTGTGGCCGGTGAGCTCGGCGGCACGGTCCAGGATCATCCGGCTGGTGTCGATCTCGAAGAGGTTGTCGACGCCCTGGAGGATGGCGGCGAGGCGCTCCAGGCCGAGGCCGGTGTCGATGTTCTTGCTCGGCAGGTCGCCGAGGATCTCGAAGCCGTCCTTCCCGTCGCCGTGGCCGCGCTCGTACTGCATGAAGACCAGGTTCCAGATCTCCAGGTAGCGCTCGCCGTTGACGGCCGGGCCGCCCTCCTCGCCGTACGCGGGGCCGCGGTCGTAGTTGATCTCCGAGCACGGGCCGCACGGGCCGGGGACGCCCATCGACCAGAAGTTGTCCTTCATGCCCAGGCGCTGGATGCGCTCGGAGGGCACGCCGATGACGTCACGCCAGATCTGCTCGGCCTCGTCGTCGTCCTTGTAGACGGTGATCCAGAGCTTCTCCTTCTCCAGGCCGTAGCCGCCGTCCGCGACGGGACTGGTGAGCAGCTCCCAGGCGAACTTGATGGCTCCTTCCTTGAAGTAGTCGCCGAAGGAGAAGTTGCCGCACATCTGGAAGAAGGAGCCGTGCCGGGTGGTCTTCCCGACCTCCTCGATGTCCAGGGTGCGCACGCACTTCTGGACGCTGGTGGCGCGCGAGAACTGCGGCTTGACCTCGCCCAGGAAGTAGGGCTTGAACGGCACCATGCCGGCGTTGACGAGCAGCAGGGTGGGGTCGTCGGCGACCAGGGACGCCGACGGAACGACGGTGTGGCCGCGCTCCTCGAAGAAGCGCAGCCAGCGGCGGCGGATCTCAGCCGACTCCATTAGTGGTCCTTCCGTTCGGGGTGCCGCCCCGCGGCGGCAGGGCACGGCGGGGCGTTTCTTCAGTGGTCCGGGGGGTGGTGCGGGCACCGCTGGGCGCAGAGCGGGTGCGGGACGGAGGCAGGGCGGCGGCCGGGCTACCGGGCGCCGCCGAGATAGCTCGGTACTGCGGCTCGCTGGGGAGGGGCAACGCAGCGCGTTTCCCAGGAAGGGTGGTGGCGGGCGACGGGCGGGCACGGCGGGCGCTGCGGGGCTCCACCACGGCGGTGCCGTGCAGTCCGAGGTCGTCCTTCAGCTGGTCCTCGCGCTCGGCCATGCCGGCCTTCACGTCCTGGGCGAACTGCTTGGCCAGATCGCCCAGGTGCAGCGCACCGCGGGCGGCGGTGCCGGAGAGGCTGTCCGGGGTGAGCCGGTGCACGGCCTCGTTGGCCTTGTTCATGGCCCAGACGGTGGCGCCGGCGCCGACCGCCATCCAGAAGATGCGTCGCACCATGCCGTCAGCCCCTCACCGCGCGCCGGACCCGGGAGAACAGGCCGCTCCTGGGCGCGGTCGCGGCGCGCACCTCGGCCCGGACCAGCCGGGCCAGCTCCTCGCGCTCGCCGGCCTGTGACGGCACCGGCGGCAGGCCGCCCTGCTGCCGGGCGACGGCCTTGCGCACGCCGTAGCTGAACGCCGCGACCTTCACCAGCGGTCCGCCCAGGGTGGCGGCCACGGTGGAGGAGAGCGCGTTGGCGTTGGCGGCGGCGTCCTGCACGTTGGCGGTGATCTCGTCCACCCGCTCCAGCTGCTCGTTGGCGCTGCGCACGGCGGCGCCCGCGTCGGTCAGCAACGGCACGGCCTGCTCGGTGACCGCGGAGACCAGGACGGCGGCCTCCTTGAGCACCCGGGAGAGGCGGACCAGCACCACGGCGAGCAGGGTGACCAGGACCGCCCAGAACACGGCGACGAGCAATCCGGCCAGCTCTCCCACGGACACCTTTGCGCGCTCCCTCGCCTTGCAGCTCTTCAGAGGGAACCCTATCGCGCCCACGCCCGGTTTCCGGACCGGGTTCTTTCCCCGGCGATCCGGTCGGGTGTGCGATCCGCCCGCGCAACCTACCGGCCGGTCACCTCGTTCTGCCCGGCTGCGGCGGGGCCGGTCCGGAATAGCTGGAACTTGCCGGTTGCTTGAGGAGGCAAGGAACCGCCCGGAAGGAGCACCATGGCCGTCCACAACGCCGCCAACGAGTACCGCATGGCGAAGTTCTACTTCGATTCCAAGGCGTACACCGACGCGGCCCGCATGCTCGAAGGCGTACTGGCCGAGGAGCCAGCCAACCTCTCCGTCCGGCTGCTGCTGGCCCGCAGCTACTACCACTCCGCCCAGCTCGGCCGCGCCGAGGCCGAGCTGCTGCGGATCCTGGAGGCCGACCCGGCCGAGGACTACGCCCGGCTGATGCTCGGCCGCACCCTGGAGCGCCAGGGCCGCACCGAGGAGGCCCGCCCGCACCTGCGGCTGGCCGCCGCGATGACCGGCGAGAGCCTGTAGCAGCGGGGAAAAGGGG